>JAVFAE010000001.1:0-30248 GCA_034002605.1 Weeksellaceae bacterium
GGTCAATTATGTGGGAAAAATTTAAATGAATTAATTGAATTTTATCAAGAAAAACTCGTCGGAAAAAAAGTTTGGAAGAAATTTGGAGTTGATTTTCCATTGCTGATTAAATTCATTGATGCAGCCGAGCCTTTGTCCGTACAAGTACATCCTAACGATGAGCAAGCGAAACGTTTGCATGATTCTTTCGGAAAATCAGAAATGTGGTACATCATGGAAACCGAAAAAAATGCAGAACTCATCATCGGATTCAAAGAAAATGTGTCCAAAGATGATTATGAAAAACACGTGAAAAATGAATCTTTGGAAGAAATTCTGGAAAAAGTTTCTGTAAAAAAAGGTGATGCTGTGTATATTCCGGCAGGGCGGGTTCACGCTATAGGAGCCGGAATCGTATTAGCTGAAATTCAGCAAACTTCTGATGTTACCTATCGGATTTATGATTACAACCGGATTGACAAAGACGGAAAAAAACGAGAATTACACACGGATTTAGCTTTACAAGCAATTGATTTTAATCCGATTGAAAAAATCAAAACTTCTTATGATTCCAATAAAAATCAATTCAATACTTTGATTGAAACACCGTATTTTATAACCAAAATCCTCAATGGAAATCAGGAAATTACTATAAATGAAAATGACGAAATGCGGATTTATCTCTGTACGGAAGGACGGGTGAAATTTCAAACCCGAAAGGGTGGAACACAATTAAAAAAATACCAAAGTCTGTTGATACCGGCTGAAATTGATTCGTATAAAATCATTCCGGAAAAAGATGCTGTTTTAATTGAAGTTGTAATTCCATAACACAATCAAACGAATAGAAAAAACCATCTCAAACTTATGCTTGAGATGGTTTAACTTATTAAAAATATGTTTTTATTTCTTCACTATTTTTTTCACAACAGTTTGATTTTCTCCTATGATTTGAATCAAATAAGTTCCACTTGGAAGGTGTTTTAATGATAAAGTTGTTTCATTTGAAACTGTATTCCATTTCGTTTCTTGAATTTTCTTTCCACTCAAATCCAAAATCATGATTTTTTGAATTTCATACGTGCTGTTGTTAGAAATCGTTACTAAATTATCCGTTGGATTAGGATAAATCTGAATGGAATTACTCAAAGAAACATCTGCTGTCCCTAAAGAGTTAAACACTTTTAATTCAAAACTACAAACCGTCTCATTTCCGGAAGCATCTTGTACAGTAAACTCAATCGTATGTGTTCCAATTGGCAAATTAGTTCCCGCAACCGGATTTTGAGTCGGATTGACTAATTCGGAGCAATTGTCCATCGCTGAAATTAATCCGGTTTCCCAATAATCCGGTAAAACATACGCTTCATTTGGATTTACACCCACAAACTGATTTTCCGGGCAATTCATAACCGGAGGAATTTCGTCAATTACTGTTATATTAAATGAACAAGTTTGCGTATTTCCATTGCCATCTACTATTTCAAATGTATTAACGGTTGTTCCTATCGGAAATTCACTTCCGGAAGGAAGTCCGGCAATTTGGGTAGTAATCGGATCTTCACTGAAAATTCCTTCTACTTCCACATCATCTAACCAAACACCGTTTCCTCCAACATAAATATCGCTGCCCATTCTCCACCGAAAACGTACATTCTGATTATTCAAAGCCGGACTTAAATTAATTTCCACCTGTACAAATCCACCTGAACTTCCTGACCAAACCTGACGATTAGGGAAAGGAGACAAATAACTTCCTAAGGTTGTGTTATACGCTCCAGAAACAAAAGTACCTCCGTTATTCAGAATATCTTTCCAGATAACTCCGTTATTGGTGCTGTATTCAAGCAAAGCTCCATCATAACCGGATTCTGTACTGTAAGAAAGTTTAAATTTCAATTTTGCATTCGGGCTATCAATGGCATAATTAGGAGAAATCAAAGAAGAAACACTGTTTGAGCCTTTGTTTTCTGCATAAACCGAATTAGGAGAGGATGAAGACTGAGTATTAACTGTTTTCCAAGGATTATTTGCTCCGCTGTCATTTGTTGTTGTCCATCCTTCCGGTAAATTTGGACGGCTTATTCCATCAAAATTTTCAAAATCACTCACCGGACAAGTACTTCCTCCGGTTGGATTTTCATAATTTACGATAGCTGAACAATTTTCAGTAGAAGCATATACTTCAATGTCCGAAGCGCATATAATCTGTAATCCTTCTGTTACTTCAATTTCACCGGTTGCAGAAGAAGCTTCGGCACAAGCTGTAGCCGGAACAGAATAGGTAATACTATGAACACCGATTCCTGCAACTTCCGGATTAAACGTATAGGTAGAACCGTTTCCGTCATCGGTTACACCCGGTCCGCTATACACTCCACCATAAGGAGTTCCTCCACCAAGTCCGCTTAGGATTCCTTTGTCTTCGCAAACACTGAAAGGAGCGGTAAATTCTGCTTCTGAAGAAGGCGTATCAAAAGCTTCTACTCCATCTGTTTTACTTTGAGAAGAACCTTGATCTGCACTAGAACCCAATCCTCTTCGGGCAAAAACATCCCAAATCAAACATTGATTTTCGCCGTTATATAATGCTTGGTCGGCAGCTAAAATCGCATCTCGCCCATCTACAAATCCGGGACTACAAGGTTGTAATTTTAATCCTTCTATGACCAAATGAAGTGCAATATTATTTCCTCCCGTTCCATTATAAATATCCGAATCAAAACCGTATTCATCAATCAAAGCCCAGGTTAAATCCCAAAGCATCGCAGCCCAAACACTTCCCACGCCATGGGGAGCTGCTTCTGTTTTTATACTATTATATGTATGCGGATTAATATTCATATCCGTTGTATATGGATACGTTCTGATTCCTCCTCCACCGGGAGCTTGTCCGAATAAATACGTTCCAATTCCTCTTGGTGTTGTTGCTTCGTCTCCTTCCTGCATGGTAATCATCAATCCAAACCAATCGCTCCAACCTTCTCCCATTTGTTCATTGTTCCATAAACAATCCGAAATAGAAGGGCCTCCGGTTAATCGAATAGAAATTCCATGTCCGTATTCGTGTGTGATTACTAAATTATCAAAATCACCGTCTTTATTTCCACAAATATACATTTGCATAGTTGGGTTCTCTCCATCCGGCGGTGTTGAAAAATTAGCATTACAAGTTCCACTTCCGTCTTGTGCTTCTGCAAATACATAATCGTTTCCTATTCCTCCGTTTCCATAATTATTTTGTTGAAAATTCCCACTTACTTCATCAAATCCATATTCATAAAATACATCGTGAATGATATTATTCCAATAAAATAAATTGGTAATAGCTGCTGATTCAGATTGGTTGGAATAAGAATAATTCGGGTCAAAAGGAAAATCAAAAATTAAATCAGAACCTCCTGAAGGCTGAAATCCATAATTATCTCCATCTTCATAAGCGTTCACGTTATTTCCTCTTGTAGTAGTATATTCTGGACCTTCAACACCATTGGTATCGTGCCATCCGTAAGGTGAAGCGTTTAAATTCACTTCATCATCAGCATAAACTAATGTTCGGTCGCCATAAAAAGGACTTTCCAAAGGACGGGCAAATACATTGTAAGTTCCCAATAAAGCAGCAGTATGTTCCTGTGCTGCTTCAACACTTACTAAGTTATCTTTGTGATAATGAATATCTTCCGACTCATCATGTGAATGTTCAAAACCACATGAACTTACCCAGTTGACTTTGTTCAAAATCTGTCCGGTTGTAGCATCCAAACGTATATTGTACCATTCGGTTTTGTTAATGGACTGAATGGATAATTCCCAAATCAAAGCTAAAGTTCCGTCTTCTTTCAAGAAATACATCAAACGAGCCGGAATATCGCTTAAAGAAATACCTCCATTGCTTATTTTAGCCTTTTGATTCGTTGTAAATTCCTGTGAAATAACGGATAATGGCTGTGTGATTGTATAGCCCAATTGATCTGAGGCAGACTGAACAGCTTGAATTGCTGACAATTGTGGGTTTATCGTTGTTGAATTTCCTCGTTTGGAAATACTATTAACAAAACGGTTATTAGTTTTAAGTAATTTCCCATTCGGTAAAAAGTGTAAGGAAGATTCTGTTCCAACAATTTCCAATCCGTTATAAGTTTGACGTAAATAAATATGTTGAATTCCGTTTTTTTGATTTTTGTAAAAATCGGTGAGTTCATACGATAAATCATCGCGATTCAGGGTCTGTTCTGTTCCGGATTGTAAAAGTACCTGATGAATTATTTGTTCATCGGGACGATCGGAAATTTGAGAAAATCCTAAGGTTCCCATAAACAAACACCCCAAAAGATGAATCCGGATAAATTGTTTTACCATTGTTCTGTGTGTTTAATTATTATTTATTTCTGTTTTTTATTTTAAGTATAAATCAAAATAATCGGTTACTTTTTGCATTAAATGTACTCTGTCTTTTCCTCTTACGTTGTGTTCGTATCCCGGATAAACAAAGTAATCCACCTGAACTCCATTGCTGACTGCATTTCGTAAAAAGTCAATTGAATGTTGCCAAACGACTACATTGTCATCCGTTCCGTGAATCAACAAAAGTTTTCCTTTTAAATTTTGTGTTTTATCCATCAAGTTTGTTTTGGCAAATCCTTCCGGATTGGTTTGAGGTGTATCCATATAGCGTTCGCAATACATGATTTCATACAAACTCCAATCCATTACCGGCCCACCCGCTACACCGGCTTTGAACACATCCGGTTTATGCAACATAAAAGAAGTCGTCATGAATCCGCCAAAACTCCAACCGTGAATTCCCATTCGTTCACCATCGACAAAAGGAAGAGACTTCAAGTATTCAATTCCTTTCATTTGATCTTCCATTTCAATTTGTCCCAATTGGCGAAAAGTTACATTTTCAAATTCAAATCCTCGGTTTGAACTTCCTCTGTTGTCCATTACCCAAACAATATAACCATTTTGTGCCAAGTAATCATACCATAAATTCCCACTGGCAGGGAAACGGTTTAGATTCATTTGCGCATGAGGTCCTCCGTACAAATAAACAATAACCGGATATTTTTTAGAAGCATCGAAATTCGTTGGATAAATTAATTTTCCATACAAATCAGTTTTTCCATCGGCCGCTTTAATCGTTTTATTTTCTACTGTCGGCATTTGATAATCTGCCAAAGGATTTTGAGCTGTCAGTAAGATTTTATGAAATTTTTTATCTGTCGAAAAAACATCAATTTTTCGTGGCGTAGTTTCATTTGTCCAATACTCTAATGCATAAGTTCCTTCTTCATTCACAAAAACAGTATGATAACCCGAATCTTTGTCTAATCTTTCCATTCGTCCGTTTATCCAATTCACGGCATACAAATGTTTTTCCATCGCACCGTCTTTGGTTGTGGTTACAAATAATTGTTTTTTCTTTTCATTTTTTCCTACAATTTCATTGACTAACCATTTTCCTTTTGTGATTTGATTGATTAATTTTCCATTCAAATCATAACGATACAAGTGCATAAATCCATCACGTTGACTCCACCAAATAAATTCTTTTCCATTAGGTAAAAAGTACAATTCGCTTTGTGGCTCAACATACTTAGAATGTTTTTCTTCAAATAAAGTTTTCACAAACCTTCCGGATTGTGCATCGTATTGATTTAATTTTAAATGATTTTGATCGCGATTCAAAACTGCAATATAAATTGATTTTTCATCCGGACTCCAACTTACACAAGTTAAAAATTGTTCTTTAGGTTCACCGGTTTGAAGAAAAATTGTCTTTTCCGTTTTAGGATTGTAAACTCCTAAAGTTACTTGATGAGAAGTCCTTCCGGCAAACGGATATTTGATGTTTTTATTTACTGCGGGAACACTTGACCAATCAATAATCGGATAATCTTCTACCATCGTTTCGTCCATTCGGTAAAAAGCAAGATAATTTCCTTTGGGCGAAAAGAAAATTCCTTTTGAAATTCCAAATTCATCGCGATGAACCGATTTTCCATTGACAATTCCATATTTTCCATCGTGTGTGATTTGATGTTTTTTACCTTTTTCATCAACCAAAAACAAATTATTTTCCACCACATAAGCCAATGAATGAGAAGAGATATGAAACTCTTCCTCTTCAGCATTTTCATCCAAAGTCCAGAATTTATCAGTTTGATTTTTTTGACGATTCCAAATCATAAAATCATTTCCGGAGCGGTAATTTGCCGTTGAATTATTCATCCAACTCAAATAAGGAATAGTTCTCAACTCACCAAAATCAGTAGAACGAGCGATAGTATCAATTTTCATCGACGGAAGTTGATGTGCGATTAAAGCACTTCCATAAGTTGTTTTGACTTGTTCAGTCAAACTATTTTCACCCGGAATAAATTGTAATTGAAACAAACTTTCTATGCGTAAATTTGTTCCTAATCCCAAAACAGCTTCCTGCATAGTGAATTGTTTATTTTGAGCGAAAACTGAAATTCCCGCTAAAAAAACAAGTGTAAAAATTTTATTTTTCATTGATTCTTATTGTGTAAACGACGATTTTTTTATTCAATCGTCCAATTTTAGACGGGTAAATTTACAAAATATTATGAATTTTGCCGGATGTGTAAAAAAGAATATGGAAATTATAATAAAAATTCAGATTAAATAGTATTCCATCTACAATTTTTATGTTTGATTTAAGATTACCGGAAATCCAAACTGTATAATTAATTGTAGGGTTTCAATAATCTAAAAAAGACTGACCATCCATGATAATCAGTCTTTTTGTACCCGAGGCCGGAATCGAACCGGCACGTCCTTGCGGACACAGGATTTTGAATCCAGCGCGTCTACCAATTCCGCCACTCGGGCTGAAATGGACGGCAAATATAAAATGTTTTTTTGTAAAACATATAGGCTATTTTAAAAAAGTTATTGGAAAGGTTTGTTATTTCTTTATTTTAGTGATTTTGTTAAAAAAAACAAACGCACAACTAATATTAAGTTAATTGTATAATGTCCAAAATAAAATTCCAAAAATATTGATAATGAATTTTTTATACACCATACATTATACAACTTTACAATTTACATAACACTAATTTTTATTGGGGAAATCGTTCCATAATTCCGGAACTTCTTTCTACTCTTTTAGCTACACATTGTAATAAAACCTCTTCACTTCCTTGAATAATCACTTCCTTTTTAGCCCGTGTAACCGCTGTATAGAGCAATTCTGCCGTCAGAATTGCTACATCTGATTTTTGTGGTAAAACTGTTAGTACTTTGTCAAACTCAGAACCTTGACTTTTGTGAATGCTCATCGCAAAAACGGTTTCAACATTTTCAAGAAAAGCAGGCAAAACTGATTTTAAATCTTGATTTTTTTCGGAGGATTCAAACCAAACTTTTCCATTTCTGACAATTCCAACATCTCCATTGTACAAGCCTAATTCATAATTATTGGACGTTACCATAAGCGGACGATTTTCATAAAACTCACTTCCTAAAACGATTTTTCCTTTCTTGTGTAAATAATTCTCAACATTCCGATTCAATGCGTAAACTCCTTCTTCTCCTTCTTTGACTGCGCATAAAACACGTTGGTTATTCAACTTTTTAAGAGCCGTTTTAATGTCTTTTTCTTCTGTATAATCCACATAATGTTCCGCAAAATTTTTAAAAACAGTTTCCGAATAGTCCGAATCGATTTTAACTTGCTCATTGTGATTCTTAAAAAAGGAACGCAGTACATCGGTTTGATTTTCAATTACCGCTTTACTAAAAGTTCCAATTCCACTTTTTTCGTCAAAACGAAACGAATGTTGCAATTCAATAATATGTTCAAAAAGAGGATGAGAACTATTCTGAATGTGAGTTTCTTTTATTTTAGAGGTCGGAGAAACCAAAAAATCATTGATGAAATCTGCTCTTTTTTTACTGAAAATATTCAAGCTTCCTTGTGCCATACACAAATCACCAAATAAACTTCCGGCTTCTACCGATGCCAATTGGTTTTTATCGCCCAATAAAATCAATCGGGCAGAAGCTTGTACGGCACTCAACAATTTAGAAAATAATGCCAAATCAATCATAGAAGATTCGTCCACAATAATTAAATCGTGTGGCAAAGGATTCTCAGCAGTATGCTTGAAATAAATACTGTTTTTCTTAAAACCCAATAAACGATGCAAAGTAGAAGGTTGCAATTCTTCAAATTTCGATTTCACATCCGGAAATTGTGTGGCGGAATTCTTCAATGAATCTGCCATTCTCTGTGCTGCTTTTCCGGTTGGAGCCGCTAAAGCAACTTTCATTTCCGGCTGAATTTTATAAAGTAAGGATAAAACTTTTGCCAAAGTTGTAGTTTTTCCAGTTCCGGGACCACCGGTGATGATACTGAAGCGATTTAAAACAGCTGAAATTGCAGCAACAGCCTGCCAATCAGTTTTTTTGGTTGAGTTTTCTTTGAATATTTCTTGAACTTCAGTTTTAATTTGAAATAAATCAGATTGGGATTTTTCGGAAATTTCTTTTTTTACTAATGCTAAAATTTTAGTTAAAACTGCCGTTTCATATTGAAAATAACGCTGAAAATACAAGCGATTATTCAATAAAACCAAAGGTTTTTTTAGATTTTCGTCTGATACAAATTCATTTTTCTTTAATTCATCCATCGAAAGCAAACGGTAATTGGTTAATCCATTTTCTTCTTCTTTGAGTTTTTCCCAATCAATTTGATTCAAATTCAAACAAATACTTCCTTCTGCTAATTTCTTAGAAAGTAAATAAAAATAAGGCAACATTTCTTTGTCATTGAAATAATTGGCAAATTGCAAGTGAACATTTTGGGTTTGTATCATGGTTTCGAATTTATGAAAAATAATGAATTTCTTACTAAACTCAAAAGAATAAATAAGCAATTGGTTAACTTATGACATTTTGAAAATTCATTTTCGGGAATTCAGTGAATTATTCAAAAAGAAAATTCCGGTAAAAGAAACCAAAGCCGTCAGTAAAGAAAACAGCAAAGCAACTGAAACAGAGATGTTTTGATTGAAATCAAACCAAGTGGAACCATAATAAAAAACAGTTTCCCGAACGCCTATTCCCGCAAAAGAAATGACCGAAAGAACGCTGGAAATCAGAAACATAAACAAATAAGCCAGAAAAGCAGTTTGAATCGAAAGGGATTTTAAAATAAAAAAAATACAAATTAATTGAGCGAATTGCACCCAAATTGAATAAAAAAAACCGAGATAAATTCGTTTTTTATAAATAGAAAACCAATGAATCACCAATCGTAAAATGATGATTGTCAATAAAATTCCAAGACAAAAAATTAAAACATTCCATTTATAAGAAAATGGAGTTTCTAAAAATAAAATCAGTAAACTACCCCAAAAACCAATAGCGACAATTCCCAAAAATCGTTCAATAAAAACAAGTTGTCCAATTTTTTTTACCGGTTTTTTAAAGGTTTTATTTAATAAATAAATTTTGTAAGCATCACCACCCACTCCACCGGGAAAGAAAAAATTGTAAAACATTCCTAAAAAATTCAATTTGACATTGTTCCAAAAAGAAATCCGAATTCCGGCTTTCCGAATGAAAAGGTCAAAACGGATAATCGAAAAGAAAATAGAAATAAAAAGAAAGAAAATTGCCGGAATGAAATAAACTAATTTTATCGAAAACACTACAGTTTTAATGTGTTCCCAATCTAATTTACTGAAAACAAAAGCAATTAAGCTCAAGCTAACAACAATCTTAAAAATTGTTTGAAGTTTCTTTTTTAATTTCGGTTCCACCGATGAATAATTTTCTTACTTTATACGGTCGTTTTTGCTGCGATTCAAAGTAGGTGCGCATTTGCAAATCTATAATAAATCCGGTAGTGAAAAATTGTACACCAATAAATAATAGTAAAATTCCCAAAATCAAAAGAGGGCGATTCCCAATATCTTCACCTAATCCAAATTTTACAAAAAGTAAATAAATCGAAATTAAAAAACCTAATAAAAAAGAGATAAGTCCCATATTTCCAAATAGATGAATTGGCTTTTGTAAGTATTTTCTCTGAAAAAGAAGTAAAATTAAATCATTAATGACTTTAGTGGTTCGCCCGATTCCGTATTTGGATTTCCCAAATTTTCGGGCGTGATGATTGACTTTCATCTCACTGACTTTTGCTCCGTTTAAAAATGCGACTAAACTAATATAACGGTGCATTTCGCCATACAAATTCAAGTCTTTTGCGGTTTCTTGAGTGAAAATTTTAAGTGCACAACCATGATCTTGAATATCTAATTTGGTTGATTTTCGAATAATTTTATTTGCAATTTTAGACAGAAATTTACGGGAAAAACCATCTTTCCTGTTTTCCCGAATTCCGGTAACCAAATCCCAATCTTCAGTCGTTATTTTTTGATACAATTTAAAAATA
Source organism: Weeksellaceae bacterium (assembly GCA_034002605.1). Classification (GTDB taxonomy): domain Bacteria; phylum Bacteroidota; class Bacteroidia; order Flavobacteriales; family Weeksellaceae; genus Moheibacter. The sequence goes on from JAVFAE010000001.1 coordinate 10,412, forward strand.
TCAGAAGGGTCATTTTGTAAATCACCGTCCATCGTTACAATATAATCCCCGGAAGCATAGTCAATTCCGGCTGCTAAAGCCAAACTTTGACCGTAATTTTTTTTAAGTTCAATAAAAAATAAATTCGGATGATTAATTTTTTTTATTTCTTCACGAGTCGAATCCGTCGAACCATCATCTACTAAGATCAATTCATGTTCTTGATTTTGAAGAGTTTCCGTTATTTTTTTGACCAAAAGCGAAATATTCTCTGCTTCATTATAAACAGGTACAACAATTGACAACTTATCGGGAATGGAAATTTGAATCATTTTAATCCTTACTTTAGCCTTCGCCAAAAAACTAAAGCGAAGATAATACAAAATCAATGAGTTCGCATTCTCAAAAAGAATATTTCTATTATTTGCTCCTTTTACTTGTATCCGGGGTTTTGTGTTTTATTAATTTAGGCGGTCATCCGATTTATATTCTGGATGAAGCAAAAAATGCAGAAGCTGCTCGGGAAATGTTTGTCAATAACAATTGGTTGCTCCCGACTTTTAACGGAGAATTACGAACAGATAAACCGCCTTTACACTATTGGTTTATGCTGATTTCTTATAAAATTTTTGGTGTAAGTGCTTTTTCAGCTCGGTTTTTTTCAGCGATTTTTGGCGTTTTGACTTTACTTTCCACTTATCATTTCACTAAAAAATTTGCCGGACAAAAAACAGCTGTTATTACAGCTTTTATTCTGAGTTCTTCCTTGTTTTTTATGCAAGAATTTCATTTAGCAGTTCCCGATCCGTATTTGATTTTCTTTATCAGTTTTGGATTGTTTCACTTTTATGATTTTTACAAAGAAGGAAAACGAAGCAGTTGGTTAATTTTTTACCTTTCTTTTGGATTGGGAATTTTAGCAAAAGGTCCAATAGCAGTGATTTTACCGGGATTGATTATTCTCATTTTTTTACTAAGTAAAAAAGAAATGAACCGGAAAATGATTGGGAGAATCAATCCGTTTTTAGGAGGGTTATTGACTTTAGCAATTGCCGTTCCTTGGTTTATTTGGATTCACAAAGCTACAAACGGAGCTTTTACACAAGGTTTTTTCTGGCAACACAATGTACAAAGATTTAGTAGTGAAATGGAAGGACACGGCGGATTACCTTTTATTACTTGGGCTTTTGTGTTATTGGGTTTGCTTCCATTTTCGTTTTTCATTATTCAGGGATTTATTCAATCATGGAAAAAAAGAAAATCCAATGATTATATTTTATTTTCCTTTCTTGTTGCTTCGGTTTTTATTGTATTTTTCAGTATTTCCAATACGAAGTTGCCCAATTATCCCATGCCGAGTTATCCGTTTATTGCGGTACTAATTGCGGTTTTTTTAAAAGAAGTAACTGAATCTTCCCAATTTCTTAAATCCTATAAAATCAGTCTTTGGATCTTATTTGGAATTACTATTTTACTTCCGGCAGCTGCTTATTTTATTTTTTCAAAAATTGAAGTTCAACTTTATAATCAACGTTTTTTAAGTTTATTTTTAGTGCTACTTCCCATAGGCTCTTTTATTGCTTTAATTTATTTGAAGCAGAAAAAAATCAAACAAAGTATTTTAGCTATTGGCTTGAGTGCTATGATTTTATGTGTGAGTTTATTCCAGTTTATTTATCCGGGATTGACCAATCAAAGTCCATTGGTTTTGGCAAAAGAAGTAATGAATTCACAAACTCCGGCAATTTTATACAAAGGATATGATCCGGCGTTTTTGTTTAATTTTGAACGAAATTTTCCTTTTGCAGAAAATAAAGAGCAAGTTTTACATTATTTATCAGAAAATCCGGATGGAATCGTTATTACAAAAGAAAAATTTTACCATTCGGACTGGGAAGAAATTCCAACCGAGGTTTTACTCAAACAAAAAGCGGTATTTGAAAATTATACCCTTCTAATTTTTAGATTGAAATGAAACAAAAAGTCATCGTTATAACAGGAAGTTCATCCGGAATCGGAGAAGTTTTGGCTAATTATTTTGTGGAAAAAGGGCATATTGTGTACGGATTATCTCGTTCAAAAAAAAATCACACAAAATTTCATCATATCGGAACTGATATAACCAATAAAGAAAACGTTTTTCAGTCTTTTGGGAAAATAAGCAGGGAGGCCGGGAAAATTGATGTTTTAATTAATAATGCCGGAATGGGAATGTTGGGCGCAATTGAAGATGTGGCACAGGAAGATTTAAATAAATTACTGAATGTCAATGTTTTTGGAGTGATTTACGCCATGCAGGCGGTTTTACCTGTTATGCGCTTACAGAAATCAGGCTGTATTTTAAATGTTTCATCCATTGCCAGTAATCACGGTTTGCCTTTCCGGGGTTATTATTCTGCTTCAAAGTCAATGGTGGATAGAATTACAGAGTCTGTTCGTTTAGAAAATAAAAAAACCGGAATTGAAATTGCAACTTTAAATTTAGGTGATATTCAAACCCCAATTGCCGACAGTCGAATCCAAAGTACAATTTCTTCCTTTTATAAAAATAAATACGAAAAATTAGTTCCAATTATTGATGAAGAGGTAAAAAAAGGAATGAAACCGGAAGAGTTAATTCCTGTTATTGAAAAATTAATTCAGAAAAAGAACCTAAAGCCTCACTATACAATTGGAAAACCTTTGCAAAAAATATCCATTACTTTGAAAAGAGTATTAGGACAACGGAATTTTGAAAAATTATTAGCTAATTATGCTAAAATTGACGAATAGTATAAATTACCCTATTATTTCAGTTGCTATTTTTTGTTCTTTCAGCCAAGCTTCCAAAAGTTGGTTGAAAACTTCCGGATGTTCCATCATAGGAGCATGACCGCATTTGTCAATCCAATACAAATTAGCATTAGGTAATTCTTGCTCAAACTCAATGGCGACCTCAGGTGGCGTAACACTGTCTTGTTTTCCCCAAATTAAGCAAACCGGTGTTTTAATGTTTTTTAAATCATTCTTCATATTGTGCTTAAGTGCACTTCGAGCAATATACAAAGTTTTAATGGCTTTTTTCCGGTCATTAATCGTTTCAAAAACATCATCTACGATTTCTTTTGTTGCCACATTAGGGTCATAAAACACTTCTTGTGTCTTTTTTAAAACATAATCATAACTTCCTCGTTTTGGGAAAGTTTCTCCAAAAGATTTTTCATAAAGCCCGGAACTCCCGGTAAGGCAAAGTGCCCGAACTAAATCAGGATGACGAAGCGTTGTCACCAATCCTAAGTGTCCTCCCAATGAATTTCCAACTAAAACAACAGGTTCTCCTACTATGTCTTTAATGAATTTTGCTACAAATTTTGCTATGCTCGAAACATTTGTATTTAAAATCGGATAACTATAAATAGGCAACTTTGGAGCATAAACCTTAAAACCTTTTTGTGAAAAATGATGAGTCAGCGAACTGAAGTTACTCAATTCACCCATAAGACCATGAAGAAGCACGATGGGAACTCCCTCACCTTCTTCAATATAAGAATATTTCTTGTTTTTTTTCAGATTGAAAAGCATCGAATATCTTTTGTATCGCAAACAAAAGTAAACAATTCTGATTTAAAAAATTGGAAAACTTTAAATAATCCCAATAAAAAATACTCTAAAACGAATTTTAATAAGGTGTGGATACACATTGAACAAAGAAAAGAAACAAACTAAAAGTGGTAAAAGTTATCAACAAAGTGCAATTTTGTGGGAAATAATGGAAAAAAGTTTTATACTTTTGATGAAAATTTACGTTTTGATAACATTAGACGAAACATACGAATGCAAAATAGACACAAAAGGTCGACTTCCATTGCCTGCCTCATTAAAAAAGCAGTTGACGGAAATCATTGAAGATGGCTTTGTGCTAAAGCGTTCTGTGTTTCAACCTTGTTTGGAATTATATCCAAAAAGCGAATGGACAAAAGTCAATAATCAGCTAAACAAGTTGAATCGCAACGTAAAAAAAAATGTAGATCTTATTCGCTTTTACAAAGCCGGTTTAAAAATAGTGGAAGTAGATGCTAACGGACGCATCCAGATTTCTAAAGATTTAATAAGTTTTGCCGGATTAGACAAAGAGATAGTTCTGACTCCAAATGGCTTTATTTTGGAGATTTGGGATAAAGAAAGCTATGAAAAAGTGGTGGATATTAGTCAAGTGGACATTGCAAGTTTGACTGAAGAAGTATTGGGAGGTGTGAGCGATGATGATGAAAATGTATCATAAACCGGTTCTTTTATCTGAAAGTGTTGAAGCTTTAATAACCAATCCGGGAGGAATCTATGTAGATTGTACTTTTGGCGGAGGCGGTCATTCACGAGAAATTTTAAATCAGCTAAACGAAAAATCACGGTTAATTGCTTTTGACCAGGACAAAGACTCTGAACAAAACAGTATTCCGGACGAGCGGTTTAAATTAGTAATGCAAAATTTCCGTTACTTGAAAAATAATCTTCGTTTTCTCGGAATCAATAAAGTAGATGGGATTTTAGCGGATTTAGGTGTTTCTTCTCATCAGTTTGATACACCCGAACGAGGTTTTTCCATTCGATTTGATGAGAAATTAGATATGCGAATGAACCAGGCTGCAAAACTTAATGCTATAAAAATACTGAATGAATATGAAGAAGAAAAACTATCGGATGTTTTCTATCAGTATGGAGAATTGCGCAATGCAAGGCGATTAGCACGTGAAATTACAGCAGCAAGGAAATCCAATCCGATTCGTACAATGAACGACTTAAGGCAATTGTTCAATTATATCCCAAAAAACAAAGAAAATAAGTTTTTTGCTCAATTATTTCAAGCGTTACGAATTGAAGTGAACGATGAAATGAGTGCTTTAAAAGAAATGCTGATTCAAACGAGTGAAGTAATAAAAGAAGGAGGTCGTCTGGTTGTGATTTCCTATCATTCTTTAGAAGACCGATTAGTGAAACGGTATATGAAAACCGGAATGTTTGAAGGAGAACCGGAAAGAGATATTTATGGAAATTGGGAAGTGCCTTTTAAAGTTTTACAATCCAAAGTGATTGTGCCGGATGAAGAAGAAATTCAAGAAAACACTCGGGCAAGAAGTGCGAAAATGAGAATAGCGGTTAAAAACTAAATAAAATGGCAAAGAAAAACACAAAAAGCAATATTAGTTTAACCGACATTTTAAAAGGTAAATTCCTTGTTGACGATAGTTCTTTTCAGAATTGGCAATTTGTGATGTATCTCGTTTTTTTGGCGTTTTTGAGTATTTCAAGTTCACACTGGGTAGATAAAAAAGTAGTGAAAATCAATCGATTAAACGAAGAAGTATCCAATCTAAAAGCACAATTCACCGATGCGCATCGCTATCTAATGGAAATGCAACTGGAACCCGGAATTAAAAAACAGGCGGAATTATTGGGAATAAAATTAACAGATGAACAACCTTATGTATTAATCAAAGAAGTATATGCTGAAAAACCGTAAAAACTTATTGTTGAGAGGCTATTTTGTTTCTTTTGGAATTCTTTTGATTGCCATTGGAGTTGTTTTATCTGTGGTTAAAATTCATATAAAAGAAGGAGACAAACTCGACGATTTTGCACAAAAAAACTTTCGACTCCAGATGGAAGAAGCAGAACGAGGCAATTTGTATGCTTCCGAAGGTGATTTACTTGCTACAACAGTGATTGTGCATGATGTTTTTATGGATTTAGCTGTGATTAAAGACGATTTATTCCAAACAGAAGTTGGAGCTTTGTCTGATTCCTTGGCTAAAATGTTTAACCGACCTTCATCCTATTTTTTAGAAAAACTAAGTACCGAACGCAAAAAAGGAAACCGTTACATGACCTTAATCAAAGGTTTGAATTACCAAGAATATTTACGTTTAAAATCCTTTCCATTATTAAATAAAGGGCAACAAAAAGGTGGAATGATTCACATAACCCGCCCCAAACGTGAATTGGTTTTGGTTGATGTTGGAGCAAGAACCATCGGCTATGATGACCACCGGGGAAAAGCCGGTTTAGAAGGAGCTTATTCAAAAGATTTATCCGGCAGAGAAGGAAAACGCTGGGAACAATTCATGGGAAGAGGACAGTGGCGACCTTTTAAATCTTGGGAACAAGAACCAATAAACGGCTCAAATGTTTATGCCACCATTGATGCAGGAATGCAAATTGCAGCCTACAGCGCACTTCAAAATCAACTAATTAAGTACAATGCAGAACACGGGTGTGTGGTAGTAATGGAAGTTGGTACAGGAAAAATCAGAGCCATTGTAAATCTCACAAAAATTTCAGACAGTATTTATGCTGATGTTTATAATTATGTGGTAGGTGAAGGCGCAGAGCCGGGATCAACTTTTAAAACCATTTCCATTTTAGCCGGATTAGAAAATGGAAAATTCACACCTGAAACTACAGTCGAAACGGGTTCAGGGCGATATAGACTGTATAACCGCGTCATCAGTGATTCACATGGATACGGAACTTTAACAGCGGAAGAAGTCTTGATTAAATCATCCAATATCGGAACAGCAAAATTAATCAATGCCGGCTATGGGGCAAATCCACAAGAATACTTCAACCAATTAGATAAATGGAACTTAACCAAACGCATGGGAATTGACATTCAAGGCGAAGCCATGCCACAATTTCACCGTCCGGAAGATGCCAATTGGAGCAATGTTACACTACCGGTTATGTCCTATGGCTACGGATTTCAGTTAACTCCTTTACAAATTTTGACTTTTTATAATGGAATTGCCAATGGCGGAAAAATGCTAAAACCTCTGTTTATCGATAAAATTGAAAAGGCAAATGGAGAAATTGTAGAATTTTCTCCCAAAGTTTTAGTTGAAAAAATGGCATCCGATGAAAATATTGAAGCCGTTACAAGAATGCTTATAAAAACAGTTTCCGACGGAACTGCCCGGAATATTTCCAACGATAATTATCAAATCGCAGGAAAAACAGGAACAGCACGAGTGGAATATTGGATTAAAGACCAGCCCATGCAATATCGAGCTTCTTTTGTGGGATTTTTTCCGGCAGATAATCCTAAATATACTTGTATGGTTGTGATTCATAAACCGGACAGGCGAAAAGGTTATTACGGAGGTGGAGTAACCGGACCTGTTTTTAAAGAAATTTCAGACTGGATTTTCTCAAGAACACCTAAAGAAATGCCGTATTCTCCCAAAATTGTAAATATAAAAAGAGAAATTGAATCCGATACAGGAATTAAACCGGATTATGAACTGAAAAATATACCGGATTTGGTTGGAAAAAACGGACGAGATGTTATTCCGGCTCTTGAAAATATGGGATTAGAGGTAATTTATAATGGTATAGGAAAAGTAAAAGACCAATCCATTCCACCGGGAACACCATTCAAAAAAGGTGAAATCATCTATTTAACCTTAAAAAGTTAATTGAAAATGAAGTTAGAGCATTTATTACATACCATAGAATCTCAAAAAACCATCGGCACAACTGATAAGGAAATTACTTCCATTCAATTTGATTCCCGAAAAGTAGAGAAAAACTCACTTTTTGTAGCGCAAAGCGGAACACAAGTCGATGGTCATGATTTTATTGAAAAAGCAATTGATTCAGGCGCATCAACCATTGTCTGTGAAAGGATTCCGGAAAAAATTCAAAATGAAATTTGTTACATTCAAGTTAAGAATTCAGCAATTGCTTTGGGTAAGATGGCAGCAAATTGGTATGAAAATCCGACTAAAAAATTAAAATTAATTGGAATTACCGGAACCAACGGTAAAACAACAACGGCTACTTTAACCTATAATCTATTGGAATCCTTAGGTTTTGCAACGGTTTTAATTTCTACTATACGAATTTTAATTAACGGAAAAGAGTATCCATCCACACACACTACACCGGATATTTTGACTTTGAACCAGCTCTTTAGTAAAGCGGTCAAAAGTGGTTGTGAGTATGCCGTGATGGAAGTAAGTTCACATGGAATCCATCAAAACAGAATTGCGGGTTTACACTTTGAAATCGGAGTATTTACCAATATTACCCACGATCATTTGGATTATCACAAAACTTTTGCAGAATACATAAAAGCAAAAAAGAAGTTTTTCGACGAACTACCTAACAGTTCATGCTCATTAACCAATTTAGACGATAAAAATGGAGTAGTAATACTCCAAAATTCTCCTTCTAAACGTTATTCCTATGCGTTAAAAACCGATGCGGACTTCAAAGCAAAAATTTTGGAAAATCAGTTCGACGGAATGTTGCTGTTAATGGAGCAGAAAGAATTTTGGACTTCTTTAATCGGGCAATTCAATGCCTATAATTTATTGGCAGTTTATTCCATTGCTCGTCTATTGGGATTTGAACAAGAAGAAATTTTACTCCATTTAAGTCGGTTAAAAACAGTTGACGGTCGTTTTCAATCTTTTATTTCCCAACAAGGAATTATCGTAATTGTAGATTATGCCCATACTCCGGATGCTTTGGAAAACGTGTTGAATACCATTCAAAACATCCGAACCCGAAATGAGAAATTAATTACAGTTGTTGGTTGTGGTGGAAATCGAGACAGAAGTAAACGTCCGGAAATGGCAAATATCGCTTCAATTCAATCTGATTTGGCGATTTTCACTTCCGATAATCCGAGAAATGAAGAGCCGGAAGAGATTTTAAAAGAAATGGAAGCTGGCGTTAAACCCGAAAATTCACGGAAAACTTTAAAAATAACCGACCGGAAAGAAGCGATTAAAACCGCTTTAAAATTGGCTGAAAAAGGAGATATTCTTCTAATCGCCGGAAAAGGACATGAAACCTATCAGGAAATAAAAGGAGTACGCCATCATTTCGATGATATGGAAATAACAAAAGAATTATTGAATCAACAGAATTAAACCGTATGCTGTATTATTTATTTGAATTTTTAGGAAAACAATTTGATTTACCGGGCGTTCGTTTGTTTCAATACACCTCGTTCCGAGCCGGTATGGCAATTTTAACCGCTTTATTGATTGCCATGGTTTTCGGTAAAAAAATCATCAATTACTTACGTCGGGAACAATTAGGTGAAACCGTTCGGGATTTAGGATTAGATGGGCAACTGGAAAAAACCGGAACTCCAACTATGGGCGGAATTATCATCATTCTTGCTACCGTTATTCCTACTCTTCTTTTTGCTAAATTGGATAATATTTACATCATTATTCTGTTGGTTTCTACCGTTTGGTTAGGCGCAATCGGATTTTTGGATGATTACATCAAAGTTTTCAGGAAAAACAAAGAAGGTTTAGCCGGACGATTTAAAATTTTAGGGCAAGTTGGTTTGGGATTATTTGTTGGAGCTATGCTTTACTTTAGTCCGGGTGTAACGGTTAAACATAAACAAAAAATGGCCGAAACACAAAACACAGAAGAAATACGAATTGCACAATTTGGTGATGAAGAAAAAAGTCTGGATACAACTTTACCTTTTTTAAAAGACAATGAATTCAATTACAGGGATTTAATCTTTTGGGAAAATTACAGTGGGAAAATTAAATACGAATGGATTGTATTTCTGATTGCCGTAATTTTCATCATTACAGCCGTATCAAATGGAGCCAATTTAACCGATGGAATTGATGGTTTAGCAGCCGGTTCTTCCGTCATAATTGTCGGTGCTTTAGCTTTGTTTGCCTTTGTTTCGGGAAATATTATTCTGGCAAATTATCTCAATATTGTCTTTATTCCCCGAACAGAAGAAGTCGTTATTTTTTGTACTGCATTCACCGGTGCGCTCATTGGTTTTTTATGGTACAATACTTACCCGGCTCAAGTATTCATGGGTGATACCGGAAGTTTAACTATTGGAGGTTTGATTGCCGTTATTGCAATAATCGTCCGAAAAGAACTGATTCTTCCCATTTTATGTGGAATTTTCTTCGTTGAAAGCTTATCCGTAATGCTACAAGTAGGTTATTTCAAATTTACCAAAAAAAGAACAGGTGAAGGAAAGCGAATTTTCCTGATGGCACCCGTCCATCATCATTTTCAACTAAAAGGAATCCATGAAAGTAAAATTGTAAACCGAATGTTGATTATCGGTTTTGTATTAGCGGTAATCTCAATTATAACACTTAAAATTCGATAAAAATGGAAAAAAAATTAGTGATTTTAGGTGGAGGAGAAAGTGGCGTAGGTGCTGCTTTATTAGGAAAAAAACAAGGTTTTCAGGTGTTTTTGTCCGATAAAAATCTTTTAAAAGATGAATACCGCAAAAAATTAGAACAAAATCAAATTGAATTTGAAGAAGGAAAACACAACGAAGAAAAAATTTTCACTGCCGACTGGGTGGTAAAAAGCCCCGGAATTCCAACTACAACCGATTTAATTCAGAAACTGACAGCAAAACAAATTCCGATATTTTCCGAAATTGAATTTGCTTCACGTTTTACTCAATCAAAAATCATTGCCGTTACCGGAAGTAACGGAAAAACAACCACCACTTCTTTAATTCATTTTATCCTTCAGCAAGAAGGATTTAAAACCGGTTTAGGCGGAAACATCGGGAAAAGCTTTGCTGAATTAGTATTAGAAGATGACTATGATTATTATGTGTTGGAAATAAGTAGTTTTCAATTGGATGAAATCGCTTCTTTCCGACCTTATATCGCCATTTTATTGAACATTACACCTGATCATTTAGATCGCTACGATTATAAATTAGAAAATTATGCACACGCTAAATTCCGAATTACTGAATTTCAGACTGAAGAAGAATATTTCGTGTACAATTTTGATGATGATATCATAACAGAATTATTAAAAAATATTAATACAAAAGCCAAAAAAATACCTTATTCCATGAACAAAAAATTGAACGCAGGAACTTACGCAGAAGATAAAAACATAGTCATAAATTATCCTGAAAAATTAGAATTAGACACATCTGAACTTTCTTTAAAAGGAAAACATAATCTTTCAAATTCCATGGCAGCCGCTACAGTTGCTAATATTTTAAAAATCAAAAAAGAAAATTTAAGAAGAAGTTTATCCGATTTTACAGCCATTGAACATCGTTTGGAATTTGTGTTAAAAGTAGGCGGAGTTGAATTTATTAACGATTCTAAAGCAACCAATGTGAACTCTGTTTATTATGCTTTGGAAAGTATGACTACCCCAACGGTTTGGATTGTTGGAGGACAAGACAAAGGAAATGATTATTCTGAACTGATTCCGTTGGTGAAAAAGAAAGTTAAAGCCATTGTGTGCTTAGGATTGGACAATAATAAAATTATTTCTGCTTTTGAAGATTTAGTGGATAATGTAGTAGAAGCCTCTTCGATGGAAGAAGCCGTCCGAAAAGCCTATGTTTTAGGAAGAAAAGGCGATACCGTCCTTCTTTCTCCGGCTTGTGCAAGTTTTGACTTATTTGAAAATTACGAGGACAGAGGAAAACAGTTTAAACGAGAAGTAAAAAGACTGTAACAAGACAATATGGGGTTTTTGAAAAGTTACATAAAGGGAGATAAATACTTGTGGGCATTCATTTTATTGCTCGCTATTTTTTCATTTTTACCGGTTTATTCGGCAAGTTCCAACTTGGTTTATACGGTAGGAACAGGAACGGTATTCTCTCATCTTGGAAAACATGCCGCTTTTCTGATTATTGGACTTATTATCATCGTCATAATTCAACGAATAAATTACCGTTATTTTGGTGGAATTGCTCTTTTGAGTTTACCGGTCATTGCCCTATTATTATTGGCAACACTCATACAAGGAAATACGATTGAAGGAGCAAATGCAGCCCGTTGGCTGACTTTACCCGGAACTTCTATTACCATCCAGACTTCCACTTTTGCTTCCATGATTTTATTGGTTTACATTGCGCGTTATTTAACCAAAATCCGGGACAAGGAAGTCACATTTAAACAAGCTATCCTTCCTTTGTTTATCCCTATGTTTGCTATTATCGGATTAATTTTTCCGGCAAATGGTTCAACAGCAATCATACTTTTTGCTATGTGCATCATGTTGTTGGTAGTAGGTGGTTTTCCTTTGCGAATTTTAGCTACGATTATCGGTGTAGGAGTAATTGCAGGAGGAGCATTTATTTATATTGCATTAAATTTCAGTGAATACATTCCTAATTCCCGTGTACATACTTGGAAATCCCGGATTGAAAATTTCTCAAAAGAAGACAACATAGAATCCTATCAGGTTCATCATGCTAAAGCAGCAATAAATCGCGGAGGAATAACAGGAGTTGGTCCCGGGAAAAGTGTTTTTAAACAAACTTTACCTCAATCTTCATCCGATTTTATTTTTGCAATTATCATTGAAGAATATGGTATGATTGGCGGATTAGGCTTGATTTTTATTTTCCTCTTGATTTTATTCCGAATCATACGAATAGCCACCCGAATTCATACATTTTTTGGAAGTTTAGTCGTATTTGCAGTCGGAATTCCGGTTGTTTTTCAAGCTTTTATAAATATGGGAGTAGCGGTTCATCTTTTTCCGGTAACCGGACAACCCTTACCGATGATTAGCTATGGAGGAACTTCTTTATGGGTAACTTGTATTGCTTTCGGGATTATTTTGAGCGTGAGTAACGCTATAAAATCACCAGAAGAATTAGAATTAGAAGAAAAACGAAATACAGATGAAGTCATTCAAGACATCGCATAAAATAATTATCAGCGGAGGTGGAACCGGCGGTCATATTTATCCGGCAATTGCGATTGCGGATGAAATAAAAAACCGTGCACCAGAAACTGAAATTTTATTTGTAGGTGCCTTGGGAAAAATGGAAATGGAAAAAGTTCCCAAAGCAGGTTATTCCATTAAAGGATTGCCTATTGTGGGGTTAGATCGAGGGAATATAGCCGCAAATCTTAAATTTCCATTGAAATTATACAAAAGCCTGAGTTTAGCTAAAAAAATCATCAAAGAATTTCAACCCGATGTAGCTATTGGAACCGGAGGTTATGCAAGCGGACCGCTTTTATGGCAAGCAAGTAAACAAAAAATTCCTTTTTTGATTCAAGAACAAAATTCTTTTCCGGGAATTACCAATAAATTACTAAAAAACAGAGCTTCTGCAATTTGTGTGGCGTATGAAGGAATTACTGATTTTCCGGCAGATAAAACAATTTATACCGGAAACCCGATTCGTTCAGAATTATTTCGAAATTTACCCGAACGAAATCAGGCGATTCAAACATTTGGATTGAATCCATCAAAAAAAGTAATTTTATCGGTGGGAGGAAGTCAAGGCTCACGAACTTTAAACAATGCTTGGAAAAAAGAGATAAAAAAATTACAAGAAAGTGGAATTCAATTGATTTGGCAAACCGGAAAATTAGATTACGAACAATTAAAAAAAGAAGGATTTGATCAAGAAGAAGGTGTTCATTTAACCGAGTTTATTTATGACATGAAAATGGCTTATGCAGCGGCAGACTGCATTATTTCGCGAGCCGGAGCCATGGCAATTTCAGAATTGGCATTGGTTGGAAAACCTTTGATTTTAGTTCCTTTTCCATTTGCGGCAGAAGATCATCAAACTAAAAACGCTCAGGCTTTGGTTGCCAAAAATGCAGCTTTGATGTTGAGCGACAAAGAAGTTCCAGAACATTTGATTCAAAGAAGTTTAGAATTAATTCAAAACCAAGAACAACAAAAAAATTTAAGTGAAAATCTGATAAAATTGGGAAAACCCAATGCAACAAAGGAAATAGTGGATATTTTGTGGAGCAAATTACAATGAATTTAGATAGAACATATTATTACTTTATTGGTGTCGGCGGAATCGGAATGAGCGCATTGGCTCGTTATTTTCGATTTTTGAACAAATCCGTAATGGGTTACGACAGAGTTTCCACAGAATTGACTCAAACATTGGAAAAAGAAGGTATAAAAATTCATTATGAAGACGATCTAAAGTGGATTCCCAATGAATTAAATTCTGAAAACACTTTGGTTATTTATACACCGGCGGTTCCAAAAGAACATTCGGAATATCAATATTTTAAAAATAATGGATTTACGGTGCTAAAACGTTCCGAAGTTTTAGCCGAAATCACTGATTCTACTTATGGAATTGCAGTTGCCGGAACACACGGGAAAACAACCACTTCTTCAATTATCGGGCATATTTTCCATGAATCCGGAATGAAAAGCACAGCGTTTCTCGGTGGAATTTTAGAAAATTATAATTCTAATTTTCTTTTCAACGGAAATCAATATTCAGTTTCGGAAGCAGATGAATTTGATCGTTCATTTTTGAAATTATCGCCAAAAATTGCAGTGATTACGTCCATGGATGCCGATCATTTGGATATTTATGAAAATGAAGAAGATTTTCGGCAAACTTTTATTGAATTCAGTAAAAAAATAACCGAAAAATTATTTGTGCGAAAAGGACTTCCTATTCCCGAAGCTTTGACTTATGGTGTAGAATCGGGAGCAGATTATGATGCCATAAACATTCGGATTGAAGAAGGATTTTATCATTTTGATGTACAAATGCCGGATGGGATTTTTAAAGATTTCACATTAAAGCATCCCGGAAAACACAATGTTGAAAATGCAACAGCTGCCATTGCCGTTGCACATTATTTGGAAATTCCGACAGAAAAAATCCAACATGCACTCAAAGATTTTATGGGTGTAAAACGCCGTTTTAATCGCTGGGATTATAATGAAAAAATTTATATTGATGATTATGCACATCATCCAACGGAATTAAACGCACTGATCACTTCTTTAAAAGAAATGTTTCCTCGAAAAAAGATTTTAGGAGTTTTTCAGCCCCATTTGTATTCAAGAACCCGGGACTTCATGAATGAATTTGCAGAAAGTTTGGCACATTTTGACGAATTGATTTTGTTAACGATTTATCCGGCTCGTGAGCTTCCGATTGAAGGCATTACTTCAGAAGAATTATTACAGAAAATCAAATTAGAAAAAAAAGAAGTAAGCACATTAAATGAAGCTTTGGAACGAATAAAATCAAAAGATTTTGATGTTTTGGTAACAGCAGGTGCCGGAAATATAGACACTTTGGTTAAACCGATAAAAAAATGGTTATATGAAAGCTAAATGGAAATTGGTTAAGTTTATTTTAGGAATCATTGTTTTCATCTTTTTGGTCAGTTTTTCTGCCAAAAGACATGCTTGTAAACCAATCAAAGACATCCGAGTTTCGATTGAAAGTAGTTCTTCTCAGTATTTTATTAACGACAGTTTAGTAAAAAGAGTCGTAAACGCCAAGCCTTTGCAAGTGTTAACAATCCCGTTGGGAAATTTAAATATAGCCGAAATCGAACAACTTTTAAATCAAAATTCCTTCATAAAACAAGCACAAGTTCACAAGGGAGTAGAAGGAAATTTGAATATAAAAGTAATACAAAAAACACCCGTATGTCGTATTATCACAGAGAATGACGAATATTATTTATCAGAAGATTTAAGTAAAATGCCACTCTCAACTCTTTATGCTGCCGAAGTTCTGATGGTGGGTGGAGATGTTGAAAAAGAAGACTTTCAGGGATTAGCAAATTTAGTCAAATACCTGAATGATGATAAATTGTTGAAAAAACATATAATAGCAGTCCGGAAAGAAGCACCAAATTCATTTATTTTGTTAATAAACAAAGGGGATTACGTAATTGAGTTTGGTGAATTAGATAAAATCGATGAAAAGTTTGACAAATTAAAGTTATTTTACGAACAATACATTAGCAAAGTCGGACTGGATTATTATGAAAAAATTGATTTAAGATTTAATAACCAAATAGTAGCAACCAAAAGAATTAAAGATGAGAAATAAAGGAATTGCAGTCGGTCTGGATATAGGAACCACTAAAATAGTTGCCATGGTTGGGCGATACAACGAACACAAAAAAGTAGAAATATTAGGTGTGGGCGTTGCAAAAAGTCTGGGTGTTCACAGAGGTGTGGTCACCAACATTACCAAAACAGTCAGTTCAATTGAAGAAGCCGTTCGTATGGCAGAAGAAGCTTCCGGGTTTAAAATCACGGAAGTAACGGTTGGAATTGCAGGACAGCATATTCGCTCTCTTCAACACAGCGATTATATCACACGCCCCAATCATGAAGATGTAATCAATGTAGATGATTTAAAACGCTTAATTAATCAGGTACACAAATTGGTCATGCTTCCCGGAGAAGAAATTATCCATGTTTTACCGCAAGAATACAAAGTGGACAGCGAAGGCGAAATTACCGATCCGGAAGGAATGTACGGAAGCCGTTTAGAAGCAAATTTCCATGTAGTTGTCGGGCAAATCACTTCGATTAAAAACATCGTTCGTTGCGTGAAAAACGCCGGGTTAAAACTATCCGGAATTACCTTAGAACCCCTTGCCTCTTCTGATGCTACTTTAACTTCCGAAGAAAAAGAAGCGGGAGTTGCTCTCATGGATATTGGAGGTGGAACTACTGATATTGCGGTATTCAAAGGAAATATGATTCGCCATACTTCCGTGATTCCTTTTGGCGGAAACGTAATTACAGAAGACATAAAAGATGGTTGTTCTATTATAGAACGCCATGCAGAATTATTAAAAGAAAAATTCGGTTCGGCCTGGCCAGGTGAAAACAAAGAAACAGAAATTGTTTCCATTCCGGGATTACACGGTCGTGAGCCTAAAGAGATTTCGCTTAAAACCTTATCTCAAATCATTAAAGCCCGAGTTCAGGAGATTTTAGAACAAAGTTATTTGGAACTAAAACACTACGGATGTGAAGATTCCAAAAAGAAATTAATTGCCGGAATTGTCATGACAGGTGGAGGTTCAAAATTGAAACATATCCGTCAATTGGCTGAATACCTAACCGGAATGGACGTTCGAATCGGCTTCTCCAATGAGCATATCGTCGGTGATTTAGCCGAAGAATTTTCCAGTCCGGAATACGCTACTTCCGTTGGTTTATTGATGAAAGCTTTGAGTGAACGTGAGTTTGATGAAGACGAATTAATAGAAACAGAAGAGGTTGATAATGACACTAAATTATTTGATGAAAACGATGAGGAAATTCAAGATATTCAAGAAGAAGAAACATTGTTAGAAAACGAAAATTTAGGCAAAAAGAAAAAAGCAGCCCGAAAAGAGAAAAGCAAAAAACGAGTGAATATTTTGTCGGAATGGGCAGACAAATTCATTAAAATGATTAACGATACAGAATAAAAAAAATAAAAATATATGGAAACCGGAGATTTTATGTTTGATTTACCTAAACAACGTTCCTCAGCAATTAAAGTAATTGGTGTTGGAGGAGGAGGAAGCAATGCGGTAAACTACATGTACCAACAAGGCATTGAAGGAGTAGATTTTGCTGTCTGCAACACCGATGCACAAGCTTTGAATCACAGTCCGGTACCTAACCGGATTCAATTAGGAAAAACAATTACAGAAGGACTTGGCGCTGGAGCAAATCCTGAAGTTGGCGAACAGGCTGCTTTGGAAAGTGTTGATGATATTAAACGATTTTTGGACAGTAATACCAAAATGGCATTTATCACAGCCGGAATGGGAGGTGGAACCGGAACCGGTGCTGCACCAGTCATTGCGGAAATTTCAAAAGAAATGGGAATTCTGACTGTTGGAATTGTTACCGCTCCTTTTTTCTTTGAAGGAAAAATGAGATTGGCACAAGCCGAAGAAGGAATCACCCGAATGCAGAAAAATGTTGATTCCTTAATCGTTATCAACAATGATAAATTACGAGAATTGTATGGAAATTTAGGCTATAAAGCAAGTTTTGCCCGAGCTGATGAAGTTCTGACCACAGCTGCTAAAGGAATTGCAGAAGTGATTTCCAAACATTACGCAACCAATATTGACTTGCGCGATGCCCGAACAGTTCTTGCTAATTCAGGAACAGCCATCATGGGAACTGCTACGGCAAGTGGTGAGAACAAAGCAACAGAAGCTATTACAGCAGCATTGGATTCTCCTTTGCTGAACAATAATAAAATCTCGGGAGCACGAAATGTACTTTTATTGATTGTTTCGGGTGATAATGAAGTAACAATGGATGAAATCGCTAAAATTAACGAGTACATTCAATCGGAAGCAAAAAATAACGCAAACATCATTATGGGAGTTGGCGAAGATTCGGAATTAGGAGAAAAAATCAGTGTAACTGTTATTGCAACAGGATTTCCTAAAGAAGAACAAGTTTTCACAGGAAAAGAAGAAGAGAAAATCTTTCATACATTGGAAGAAGAACAACCTATTGTGAAAAAATTATCCGCCGAAACTCCTTTTCCCATTCAGGTAAAAAAAAATCCTGACGAAAGAATCAATGAGCCAAAAGAAGAAAAAACAATTTCCGAATCACCCGAACGAATAATTTTTGAATTGGAAGAGGCTAATGAAAAAGAAGAATTTAAAGCTGAAGCTGAACTAATTTCAGAAGAAAACGAAGAAAATGAGATTGTTTTTGAATTAAAAGAAGCGGAAGAAGTGCCTCAAATGGAATTAGAACCGGAAGAAACAGATGAAAAACCACAAACTATACGGTTTACTTTGGATGATGATTTTGAAAATGAAACTTTTGAACTAAAGAAAGAAGAATCTGCAACACAAATACAAACCGCACAAAAACCGGTGATAGAAGAAGAAACAAATCCGGAAGATCCTTTCGATTCGCCTATTTCACAATCTTTGTCACAAGCGATTGAGGAACGTAGAACACGATTAAAGCAGTTTAATTATAAGTTTAAAAGCACTTTGAATCAAAAATCAGTCGATGAAATTGAAAATACACCGGCTTATAAACGACAAGGAATTGAGTTGGAAGGGCACGAAAGAAAGTCACCTTCTGATTTTATTGTAAGTGAAAATAATGAAAACGAGCTGAAAATAAGACCCAATAATTTTCTGCATGACAATGTAGATTAGGGAGTCTCATGGTTAATTTTTTTAAGAGAGGTTTGCGCTTAAAACTAAAGTTTTAAGCGCAAATTTTTCTTATCCTTGAGAATTTATCTGTTTCAGCACTTCTATTTCCTTTTTCAGTTGACTGATAATTTCATCTTTGGATTGAAGTAATTCTTTATAAAGAGCTTCTATTTTTTCTGAATAATTCAGATTATTCACGTTGAAATACCCCGATTGGGAACAAGCATTAAAAACAACTTGGTCATTAAAATTCTTGATTGTCTCAGAAGAAACACCCAATATTTGTGCAATCTCCTCTAAACGCTCATCTGTAATAGATGTTTTGCAGTTTTCCATATCAGAATAAGAGCTTTGGCTTATCAATAATTTATCGGCCATGTAGTTTTGGCTAAAATTTTTGATTTCCCGTATTTTCCTAATATTATTCCCCAAACTCCTTAACATGATTCCGATAAATTATCGAACAAAAATAATAAATTATTGATTGCTAATTGGTTTCTATATAAAAAATTGTCAATAAAATTGCCCGAATTTTCAAACCTAAACCTCGAAAAACACTTTATTCATTATGGTATGAGTTTGTTTTATTAAAATTCTAAACAAAATAAGCTATGAATTTTGCAAAATAAAGACTCCTTAATGTTAAGAGATTACTAATAGTATAAACTAAAAAACCTAAAATCTCATGAAATTAACTAAAAATCTAATTCCTATCTTTCTGTTATTTATTACAGTAGAAGCAATAGCGCAATGCCCATCCGGAGCACAACCTTACACATACAATATAACAACTATTTCCAATGGACAAACCTATTGTGTGAGTGGAGAAATAAACAACCTTTGGGGATTAACAATTGCTTCCGGAGGTAAACTAATTGTTCTTCCTGATTCAAAATTAACCATTGGAAACAATCTCACATTAA
>JAVFAE010000002.1:0-29903 GCA_034002605.1 Weeksellaceae bacterium
TATTACAATTGGAAAAAAAATAAAGGATACCCGACCAAAGAACATCGTGAAGGAATACGTTTACATGGTGCTTGTCTCCACCATCGAAATTCCTTTCGACTATTACCTTCTCAATTGGAATTGAATTTTATAAAAACACATTTTGAACAAAGTTCCCAACTTCCTAAATAAATACGGCATTTGCCCTATTCCACAGTTAGTGTACAACTCTTAATTTTACCAAAAATATTAATATGAAAACACTAAAAATTTTATTTGTATTCTTGTTCATTACCGGTTATTCTTTTCAAGTTTCAGCACAAACCAATGATGAATGGTCTGTTGTTGGAGAATTTGTTGAAATACTCGGTGAAATGAATACGCATTTCGTTAAGTTTAAAGGAGAGGTTTATTCTGACAAAGGTGGAACAAAGCAATATATGAGCACTTACAATCATAAAGGAGCTGTTACGGCTATGATTACACATAAGAGTAAAAGTTCTTCGTATGGGATTTTTTATGATTTATCACAAAAAGACCCATCTTTTCAAAAAGAAATTCTGGCAGATTATGTTGCAATATTCCTTCATTTAGAAAAATCCGGTTTTAAAATGGAATATGATTCTAAGAAAATTCAGGATGGCGATTATACGGTAATGCGTTTATTGGACGAAGATGGAAATACCTTTACGGAATTGAATATAAACGAGACCGAGTTTATGGTTGTTTTTTATTATTATGAATAATTCTTGTTGGAATTTCTCATTTTTTGTATCCATTCCAATCCGATTGCTAAAAGCATTACTAATGCACAGCCAAATAAATTCAACCATAAATAAGGCATCCAATCAAGCCACCAACCGGTAATTACAATGATTTGAGTACATATAGCTGCTCGAAACACGGATTGTGAACGAACGAATTTTACAAAAAATGCCAACAGAAAAATTCCGAGTACATTTCCGTAAAATATAGAGCCAATAATATTTACCAATTGAATTAAATTATCAAATAAATCAGCTACACTGGCAAAAAGAATCGCTAAAATACCCCAAATCAAAGTAAACCATTTGGACATCTTCAAATAATGTTTTTCGGACTTATTTTGGCGGTTTCTTTTATACAAATCAATGGTTGTTGTCGTTGCCAGCGCATTTAACTCCGAAGAGGTGGAAGACATGGCAGCACTCAATACCATGGCTAAAATCAAGCCGATGACACCGCGCGGTAAATGATTCAAAACAAAATGAATAAAAACATAATCTTTATCATTCGTTTCTGCTTTTGGATTGGCTTGTTTGATGATTTCTTTTGCTTGATTTCTTAATTCTTTATCCTTTTTATCAGCTGCAATAAGCTGTGGTCTTAAAATTTCTTTTTCAGCAGCATCCGATTCAGTGAACTGATAAATTAATTGTTGCCGATTTTCAAAATTTTGCTGCAGTTGATTTTCAATAGTATGGTATTCATTTGAAAATTCTGACTGAACAACTGCCTCTGTGGCTGTTGGATTAAAATTCAAAGGAGAGGAATTGAACTGATAAAATACAAAAACCATTACACCGACTCCTAAAATAAAAAATTGCATCGGGATTTTTAGGAAACCGTTCATAATCATTCCCATTTGACTTTCCCGAATGGATTTTCCTGATAAATAACGTTGTACTTGACTTTGATCTGTTCCAAAATAAGAAAGTGAAAGAAAAGTTCCACCAATAATTCCACTCCAAAAAGTATAACGGTTATTGAAATCAAACGAAAAGTCCAAAACGTCTAATTTTCCACTTGCTCCGGCTATTTCCAAAGCATTTGAGAAGTTAATTCCTTGTGGCAATTCTATTATCAAAATGATGAAAGCAACCAGCATACCGCCCATCATAATCGCCATTTGTTGCTTTTGAGTAACATTAACTGCACGAGTTCCACCCGAAACTGTATAAATAATGACTAATGAACCAATGATGAGATTCATCCACACTAAATCCCAGCCCATAACAGCCGATAAAATAATGGCGGGAGCAAAAATGGTGATTCCGGCAGAAAGTCCGCGTTGAATTAAAAATAAAAGTGCGGTTAATGTTCGGGTTTTAAGGTCAAATCGACTTTCTAAATATTCATAAGCTGTATAAACATTGAGTTTTCGATAAATTGGAATAAAAACCAGGCAAATAATAACCATGGCAATGGGTAAACCAAAATAAAACTGAACAAAGCCCATTCCGTCATGAAAAGCCTGACCGGGCGTAGAAAGAAATGTAATAGCACTTGCCTGAGTTGCCATTACCGATAAACCCACGGTGAGCCAGTTGGATTTATCATCTTTTAAAAAATCATTGACATTTTTGCTTCCTCGAGTTTTGAGGCTTCCATAAAGCACAATGAACAAAAGTGAACTGCCTAAAATAACCCAATCGATACTGTGCATTAGCTAAAAATTTTCATTATAACATAAAACAAAGCAATGTAAACAGCATTTATAAGCAATAGCCAAGTATAAGAAGCTTGCCATTTTATTTCCGGATTTTCACGGAACGGGTTTTTCTCGGATGAATTCATTGTACGAAAATAACAACAATTCTGAGAATATGTTTAATTAGTTGAAATTGATTTATTCAGACTTTTCAGTCAAACGGGCTTTTTATTTATTCAAAAGGACATTTACCCAACTTTCGGAGAGCGGCAATTCCCATGATTCTTCAAAATCAGACAAAGTTTTGACTCCATTATGGAAAACACTTGCATGTTGCGGAATTTCGTCTTGTTTCACTTTTTGTTTGAATTCATTCAATGGAATTGTAAAAATCTCATTATTGATACTGTAAGAAACCATCATATTATTCAGTAGTCCTAAATTAAATTTTGCTTCAATTCCTTTTATGAACTGTGTCAGACTATCAACTGAGCAACCCGAAGTTTTTACCAAAGTTTCATCGACTGCGATAACAATAAAACGATCGTATGGAAGTGCGTAAGCTGCGGTCAGTTCTGCTCCGTGCGCATTCCAATCCGACATAAAACTATCCAAAGATTGTTCAATTTCATCTATTTCTTCTGAAGTGAAATTGCGGATAGCTTGATAAATTAATATTTTTGATTCTTGTGGTAAATTCATTTTTTATTTTTTTGAAAACTTAAATAACGAGTATTTATTTGGTGAAATTTAATGGGTATTTTACATTTTTATAATCATGTAAATCTACTTTTAAAGAGCCAACTGCTAATTCTGCTTTTATTTGAACCGGAATATGATTCTCATCATCCGTTACCCACATAGTTACACTTTCTGATTCTTTAAAAACACGACCTGCTTGAACATAGGGACGGATTTTTAAACATTTGATTTTCCCGTATTTTGTTTTCATTGTTTCTCGGCCTAAAATCATTAATTTAAACTTAAAAACCTCGTCTGTCATGAAAACATCAACACCAATAAAATCGCCTGTTTTTAAATCATCGGTATTGTAATTTCGTAAATAATAAAAAGCAGAGAGTAAATCCTGAACCTGATTGGTAATCGGATAATAAGTAATGCTTTTTGCTTTTCTATCATCTAATTTTGCGATTTTCTTTTTGTGGTCAAATGTTACAACTTGATCGCGTGTATAGCCTCCTTCGTCAATTTTCCGCACAAATTTAGTTGGTTGGTTAATTCCTTTATCAATAAAACTTTCGTAACGATCATCTACTTTGTAGAAAACACGAACAGCTCCGGAAGAAGAGCCTTCGCCCACTATATGATAATGCGGTCGTCCGTCATAATTTGAATTTTTGACGGTTAAACTTGCAAATCCTGCGTTTAATAATCCATAGTGAACTCTGTACCGTAAAAACTCTCCTTCTTGATAATGAGGTGATTCATTTTTAAGAAATGACATACCAAATAATAAAAGAAAAGGTAAAAGAATAAGTTTTTTCATTTATTTAACTTTTAGGGCAAACCATAAAACAAAGTCTTTGCCAAAGTTATTTATTGCTTTTAATGACTAACAGAGGTTTCTAAATTAATTACTTTAACAATTTCCGGTGCGTGTTTTTTAATCGTCATTTCTACTCCGGATTTTAATGTCATTTGATTAACGGTACAATCTGTACAAGCCCCTAATAGCCGAACTTTCACTATTCCGTCTTCAATTGAAATCAATTGAATATCGCCTCCGTCATTATTCAAAAAAGGTCGAATTTCTTCTAAGGCTTTTTCTACTCTTTGGTTTAAGCTTTCTTGTTCCATGTTTACAAATTTAAAATTTTCTTGGAGTTGAGCAACCTGCCATCGTTGTAATTCGAACAATTTCGGTTGGAGGAAGTGCATTATTTCGCTCTGCCAAGCTCAATACCATATTTTGAGTGATTTTTTCATAAATTTTCGAAACAGCTGTATCTTCTTGTAAAGCTGCCGGTCTTCCCACATCAGATGCTTCCCGAATACTTTGCACCAAAGGAACTTCGCCTAAAAAAGGAACGTCTAAACGCTCTGCTAAGTTTTTTGCTCCACTTTGTCCAAAGATATAATATTTGTTCTCCGGTAATTCTGCCGGAGTAAAATACGCCATATTTTCAATAATTCCCAATACCGGAACATTGATTGCATCCATTTTAAACATAGCAACTCCCTTCCGTACATCCGCCAAAGCTACATTCTGAGGTGTACTTACGATAACCGCTCCCGTTACCGGAATTTGTTGTACAATGGATAAATGAATATCTCCCGTTCCCGGAGGTAAATCTACCAAAAGGAAATCCAATTCTCCCCAAGCTCCATCATGAATCATTTGTTGTAATGCTTTTGATGCCATCGGGCCACGCCAAACTACAGCCTGATCCATTCCGGCAAAAAATCCAATGGAAAGTAATTTAACACCATAGCTTTCAACAGGTCCCATTTTGGGTTTATCACCTACTTTCACAGAATAAGGCTGAGCTCCTTCCACATCAAACATCGTCGGTATGGATGGGCCATAAATATCAGCATCCAACAAGCCTACTTTGAAACCCATTTTTTGAAGACAAACAGCGATATTTGCCGTTACAGTTGATTTTCCTACCCCTCCTTTTCCGGAAGCAACGGCAATAATATTTTTAACGCCGGGAATTTCCTTTCCACGTAATGGATTAGGAACTTCTTTTGCCGGAGCATCAACATGTATTTTAAGCTTTAATTTAACTTCCGGTAATTGGTCAGCAAATGCTGATTTTAATGCTTGTTCTAAAGCTTTTCTTTCGTGCATGGCGGGAGAATGAGAAATTACATCCAGTAAGACTTCGTTCCCCATTACTTGTATATTTTTTACCCATTTATCCAAGCCTAATTCTTCCATCAGGCGGATGGATTTATTCTTTAAATTGCTCACTTTATATAAATTTATTTTTCAAAAATACGTATTTATACTGATTCTAAAAAGTTGAGTGAAATGATATTCGTTATAAAACTCTTTTATTCTTTTTTTACTGTGTTAAATTCTTATTTGCTTTCTTGATTTGCTTATCTTTACGAAAGATATTTTCATTTAATTCATACTTCATGGAAAAACATTTTGAAGATTTAGCTGAAATACGCAAACATTTTATTGAATATTTATACAAATACAGTTTAGAGGAATTAATTTACATTCCTGAAGGTTTTAAAAATCACATTTTTTGGAATTGTGCTCATGCTTTGGTCACACAACAATTGATGACTTATTATTTATCGGATAACGATATGCTAATCAGCCGGGATTGGGTTCTCCGGTTTAAAAAGGGGACTTTCGGAGATTCTAATGTTTCAAAAAATGATGTTTCTACTTTGATTAAGCTTTTACAAACTACTCAAATTCAGTTACGAAAAGATTATTTTTCGGAAAATTTAGCTTACTTCAGGTCGTACAAAACAAGTTTTGGAATTCATTTAGAAAGTATTGAAGATGCTATCCGGTTTAATAATATACACGAATCTTTGCATTTAGGTTATAGTATGGCATTAAGTAAATCGATTCTTGTTTAATGATTTTGTTTCGTATAATTTCATAAAAAAAAGCGACTAAAAGTCACTTTTTTTTATTTCAGTTATTAAGTTTATTAATAATTCCACATGTCTGCTTCAGTTTGAATGATGCTAGTGCGAATACGGTCACTTTCTTCAAGTTGTCCTTTTGAATCTTTAGGTATGTATTCATTAATCGGATTAATTCCATATATCGTTTGGGCTTTATACAATACTGAATTAAACCGCCTTGAATTCAATAAATCATCATAAGAAACGGTGGATAGGGAATTACTCGGATTAAATACCGTATAATTATTTAATACTTCCCGTGCATCCGGATACCAAATCCAGAATAATTCAACAAAAGTTCCATCATCATAGGCTGTTCCTAATGCTTGTGCATCCGGTCCCATGATACAAAGTCCTAACAAACGGTATTTCAACTCTCCAAGGCGACGGTCGATGTACCACATTCCTTTGGTTTTAAGCATTGTAATGTCTCCTGAACTAATTTGAAAGTTAAAAATCAAATTGGGATCAGGATCTTCGCCGTTATCAATCATATCAAAATAAAACTGTGGTGTGTCTTTTTTCTCAGTTCGAGAAACAATTTGATCATAGGTCATTTTTGTGGTAAAGTACTCATCATCATATACTTCTGTGATTTTACCTGAACGAACACCTTCTACCAATGCATCGTACAATGAAATAGATTCGGTTAATAATCCATCGGAAGTTCGGTAATACGGTTGGTTGATTCGTTCATTCAAATCAATCACTTCCCATACTACTTTTGACCAAAGAATGTCTTTGTCTTCCACATGACCATAAGGCATAGGTGTAGCCAATGTACTTACAGTATCTCCTGCTTCGTTCACTTTTGTATTATTTTTTCGTAATTCTCTAAATTCTTGCGGAGAACTTACGTTCAGAATATTCTGTCCAAAAGTTACGGAAGTCATTAAGCTGATTAATCCAAAAAAAAGACATTTCATAATAGTATAAACTTATTTAATTTTTTAGTTAACTTCAATATTTACCGGTGAAGCTTCTCCCGGTCCTGCAGAGGATGAGTATTTAATTTCAAACACACCCACTATATCACCTTTTTTAGCTTTTGCCAAGGCGCCACTTGCTGCTGACATTTTATTACCGCTTACAACTACTGTAGGTTGTCCCGGTACTTTAACTTTAAAGGAAGTTACTTCTCCTTTCACGTCAAACAAGAAGTCCGGCCAGTCCACACGAACGGTTTGTCCTGCTAATCCATTAGCCGGAATGGCTATTGTAGTTTTACCTGCAATGTGAGCTCTTGCCGGTGGAACCGGTTTGATACGGAATTCTTTGGTATCCGTTACTGTTTTTCCGGTTGATGTTACGGCTGAAGCTGTGAATTTCACTGCATTATTACCCGGTCCCGGTTTAAAGAACCATTTCCCTGCTCCATTTGGACGCAATCCGGCAACGTTTGCTGTTAAGCTAACGGCTCCATCTGCTCCATTTACTGTAGCTGAAATCGGGTTGTCTAAGTTACGGTAAACAACGTTCATTGCATCAGCTGAAATTACTGCTCCTGTCGGGATTTCTGTCAAGGTTTCAGCAACAACTTCATACTCATGAGAGAAAGGTATAGGATCTACAAATTCTCCATCAGGTCCTAAGTAAGTCATAGTTCCTTTTACGGTTCTAATTCCTGAGCCACCCGTGTTTAATTGGAATTCAGCTTTACCATTTACCAATTGAACTTCTCCTATTCCATCAATATTTACTTTTCCCACTAAAGTGTTGTCAAATGCTCCGAAAGCAATGCTGGCATCAGCTGGTTTGTCTGAACGCACAAATGGTGGTGCTACTACAATTGGTTCAAATGCTTTTAACTCAATTTCATCTAATAATTTGTTAGCTAATAAAGCACGAACTAAGTTTCCTTCTTCCGTACGAATATCTGCTTGAATTTTAGTTAAGTTTGCTAAACCGGCAACCATTGGTTGTTCATAAAACAAGTCATTTAACCATGATTTTCTACCTCTGTCTGAGGTGTCAAATACATGTTCAATTCTTGTTTTATCTCTTTCTGAGGTTCCGTATGCTTCACTCATAAAGTTTTTATAAGAATCAATTGCATTTTTCAGGCTCTCTCCTTTTTCTGTTGGTTTATCCTGATCAAGAAATAATAAATTGGTAAGAGCCTCCAAACTTGATAAAGAACTGTAATTAGTTTCTTCTTCGCTTCCTATTACCGGCAATTCATATTCTTGAAGAGTCATTACCTCTTGTTTAAGCTCTTGAATAATATTAAAAATTTTCTGAGATTCCTCTTTTACTTGATTTGCTTTATTCATAATCGCTGCATATTCCGGATCATTTTCAGCTTTCATAGCAATTTGATCGTAGAAAGTAGCGTTATTTTCATCCGTTAATTTAGATGAGTCATCTAATGTTACTGTAATACTCTCAAAAGATCTTAGTACCTGACGGTCAACTTGCATTGCCATCATTGCGATGAACACAAGGTACATCAGGTTAATCATCTTCTGACGAGGTGTCTGTTTTCCTCCTGCCATTTTGTATTAATTAAGTGAAAGTTAAACTTTTAGTTAAAATTGTCTTGTTATAAATTAACTTGCTTTCATTGCAGATAACATACCTCCATACACTCTGTTCAGGCTGTTGATGCTTTCTGTCAATGCAGCCAATTCTTGTTGGAATTTCTGACTTCCTCCTGTAGAAGCTTCCATTTCCGAAATGAATTGCTGGTTTAACTCTACTTGTTTTTGTCCATTTTCTAATTGAACTTGATAAAGTGCGTTCAATGATTCCATGTGATTAGCCGCTAAAGCTAATTGATCTCCATATTGTTGTGTTGCTGCCGCCGCACTGGTTGTTTTGTTAATTTCGTTTACCGCAGTACCGAAGTTCTCAATACCTGAGCGCAATCTTTCCATTAAAGAAACATCTAACTTCGCTTCATTCAACATTTTGTCTAATTTTTGTGACAACGACATATTGTCTTGTGGTTCTTCCACTACTTTTTGAGCTTTTTTAGAAACAGCCGCTGTAGCGGTTGCTAATTCCGGGTAAGCTTTTTCCCATTCGTACTCTCCTTTTGGTGCATCAAATGCGAAGATGGTAAATACAATTACCTCCATACCCATTCCTAACAAAAGAATAGTTGAACCGTCAACTGGCCCCAATGAATAGTGGTTAATTTTACAAAGAGCGCCTAAAATTACAATTGCTGCTCCAATACTATAAAAGAAGTTTAACCGAACGTCCTTTTTACTTGCCTTTACTGCCATAATTTTAATTGTTTGTGTTAAAATAAGATTTTATTACTAATTGATTTGATTTTTATCGTTTTTTTCTGAATTTTACTTTAGAGCCTTCCGGATAAGATTGAACGGTACGGAATCCGATATAGCTTCTTGCTGAATCTTGATGTTCCCAATCCCGGGCACTTACCATTAATAGATAGCCTATATCTTTCCAAGAGCCGCCTCTTACTACTTTGTTTTCACTACTATTAGGTGAAGAAGTAGGATTTAGAGTTGATGTCATTTGATAAAATGCTTTTTCGTAAGGTGAGCTTGTCCACTCAGCAACGTTTCCTGCCATGTCATAAAGCCCATAACCATTTGCGTGGAAAGTTTTAGCCGGAGCGGTGTACATGTATCCTTTACCCGGTTCTTCAATATAATCACCTCGTTTTGGTTTAAAGTTTGCCAAATAACATCCTCTGTCATCAATCAAATAAGGTCCTCCCCAAGGATATGGAGCTGCCTGAAGTCCTCCTCTGGCTGCATATTCCCATTCAATTTCAGAAGGTAAGCGATATACGATTACTTTCTCAGCAGGTCCCTTTCTTTTCCTTCTTTTTGCTAAGTAGTCATTTTGCTTTTTTGTTTTGAAAGCACAATAAGCCATTGCTTGTTTCCAATTCACTCCTACTACCGGATATTTTGAATAAGCTTCATGCCAATAATAATTTTCATGCATCGGATCGTTATGTGCATAGCTAAAATCTCTTACCCAAACCGTAGTGTCAGGATAAATTGCAACTTCTTCTTCATAACGGAAATCTTTACGAAAAGCTCCCGGATCATTGGATGCTTTTGCTGCGCTTTCCTGATCGACCCATGAGTATTTGTAACTCAATTTACGAACATCTATCAAGCGTTCATCATTAAAACGGTCTTCCGGTGGATAATACAATTGGTCAATTGTTTCTGCATAATCCACATCAGGATATTCATATTTATTCCAATATAATTCTGCATCCCAATTTAATTTCTTTTGATCAATAGAATAATCGCCTGATCTTCCGGTTGATTGAGATTCCACATATTCATCCCAAGGTGTTTTTTCTCCGTCTTCACTTCCTGAAATATAGCGATAAGCAGCAATTCCCGTAGCATCAGCCGAGCTCCCGCTTGTTGGGTCATAACCTAAGCTTGCGGCTTTTTCTGCTAACATTGTTCTTGCAATTGAATCACGCACATATTCGACAAATACGTGGTATTCTGAATTAGTTGTTTCAGCGTCATCCATAAAAAAACCTGAAACCGACACGGTTCTCACCGGTGCGGAATTGTCAAAAGTAAAATCAAAATCAGTTTGTCCCAAGATAAAAGATCCACTTGGAATCGGAACCATCCCTTTGGGACGTTTTGGCAACCATGATGTTGAGGTTTTTCCCACAATTTGACCTTCGTCTTTCCCTCCTCTTCCTTTCTTTAACATATTACAGGAAGTAAGAGCAAAAGATAAAATGATAACTGCTACCCATGCTTTATTCATTCTCGTTTTTTTTAAGCGTGTAAATCTATATAAATTTTTACGATTCGTCAAAAATATTTTTTCATTATTAGCTTGTAACGGACAATTTTTAAAAATATTGCCACTTAATACAGTTTTTTATACGACTTCCACCATCTATTTGGTATCTGTCCGCTCAAGGCTGTTTCATAATCCTTAAATGAACAAGGAGTTACATATTGCCTGTTTTTTTCATCAGCAGAACTTAATTCCATCCACCATTGCTGTGCATTTACATCATGGTAAAAAATTAAATCTTGCTCTTTCATTTGTACATAATAGGTTTCGTAACCTTCTTCTCCTTTAAATTCTAATTTTTCGGGAGCATAATTTTTTCCTTCAATAAAATACCAAAGGATTTCGGCCAATAGCATATCATCGACCAAAATGTTTTTTGCTTTGTAATTATAAACGCCAAATGATTGTGTTTTATTGTTCCTTCCGGAATATCGAGCCAACGCACAAATTTCCCGAGAATTAAATCCGTTAGCACTCGACTCTTTATTTGAACGGAAATCTGAATATTGAACGGCATCCAAATTCATCACAACTAAATTTGAGTTTCTCAGTTCAGGCTCAGCTTCACTAATTGATTCTGTTAATTTA
The DNA here is from genome assembly GCA_034002605.1 of Weeksellaceae bacterium. Classification (GTDB taxonomy): domain Bacteria; phylum Bacteroidota; class Bacteroidia; order Flavobacteriales; family Weeksellaceae; genus Moheibacter. The sequence continues at coordinate 11,363 of JAVFAE010000002.1, forward strand.
CCCAAGCGTTTTACCTCAAAATTCAAATGCTCCATCAAATCCAATTCTTCTTGAGCTACAAAATAAGTTTGATGACCTAAATGGGTGTAATCAAATAATTGCTGTGGTTCTTTTGTGATAATTTTACTTAAATAATTCTCAGAAGACAATTCTGAAATATCATTTCCCAAACGAAAACGATTGTCAATACTCGTTAAATTTACGGTATGTGTAACAGAGTCAAATGCACGGTATTGCCAGTAAGCAAAATCCGAAGTTCCTCCTAAAATCAGAAGGGTGCATTTCTTTTTCAATAATTCTTCCTGAATTTTCAGTGCAGCAAAATAAGTGTCTTCTAATTCTGAACCGGCGTTTAAATCACCTAAATCATAAATCGGTAAATGCCAGTTTCCTTTTTTTAATTGATAAAATTGACGGCGAACAAAATCAAAGTCTATCTCTGAATTGTAATCAGAATCTCCTCCTCTGCTTTCTTTTATTCCGAAAATTACAATTGATTTTTCTTGAATTTCTTCATCAAATCGTAAAGATGAACCTATACTAAATGTATCGAGTTGAGCTGAAAAAGCTCTTAATTCAATTGACACAGGCAATAAAAATTCACTAATCATTATTTTTTCTTAACCGTTTTTTGATTTTCGATTATTTTTTTAACCTCTGCAAGTTTAAGTTTTTTTACGTCAACTTCCTTAGCTAATTCGATTTTGATTTTTCCTTTTATTATATTATGGCGTCCCCAACGTGCTTTTTCAATCCGAATTCCTTCTTCCTCCCAATTTTGAACTACTTTTTCAGCTTCTTTCTTTAATTTATCTTCAATCAATTCATTCACATCTGCTTGTGATAAATTATCAAAATCGTACTTTTTGTTGACATTGATGTATAAATTATCCCATTTAATAAATGGTCCGAATCTTCCTTTTCCTTTTGTTACTTCTTTTCCATCATAAGTAGCAATCGGAGCATCGGCTTTTAATTTTTCTTCAATCAATTCAATTGCCCGGTTTAATTCAATTTCCATTAAATCTTCTCCTTTTGGAATTGAAACGAATAATTCTTTGTATTTTACATACGGTCCGTAGCGGCCTACGTTAGCTTCAACTGTTTCTTTTTTATATTCTCCTAAATTACGCGGTAACTCAAAAAGTTTCAAAGCTTCTTCCAAAGTAATATTATGAATGGATTGCGTGCTTAATAGACTGGCAAATTTTGGTTTTTCTTCATCGCTCACATTACCAATCTGAATCATCGGACCAAATCGACCGATTTTAGCAAATACCGGTTTTCCGGATTTTGGTTCGATTCCAAGCTCTCGCTCTCCGGTAGCTCTTTCTGCATTTTCTTCTACACTTTCGACGTTCGTATGGAATTTTTTGTAAAAACCGCCAATCATTGTAGTCCAATTCTCTTTCCCTTCCGCAATGTCATCGAAGCTTTCTTCTACTTTTGCAGTGAAATCATAATTCATGATTTTTTCAAAATATTCCATTAAAAAATCATTCACTACAATTCCAATATCGGTAGGAATCAATTTTCTTCGGTCAGCTCCATAATTTTCTGAAATTGATTTTTCTGTAATTTTTCCGGATTTTAACTGAAAAGTATTCAAACTTCTCGTTTCTCCTTCCAAACTTCCTACATACACATAATCACGACTTTGAATGGTAGAAATAGTTGGCGCATACGTCGAAGGACGACCGATTCCTAATTCTTCTAATTTTTTCACTAAAGAAGCTTCCGTGTAACGCGGTGGAGATTTTGTAAATTTTTGAGTTCCGAAAATTTCTTCTGTCTGCAAAATATCACCTTTATGTACGTCCGGTAAAATTGCTTTATCGTCTTCGGCATCCTCCTCTGTATTTGAATCTTGATAAACTTTTAAAAACCCATCAAATACAATAATTTCTCCTTTTGCCTGAAAAATTTCTTTATTGGTAGAATTAACAATATCAATAATAGTGCGTTCCAAATCAGCTTGTGCCATTTGACTTGCTACCGTTCTTTTCCAAATTAATTCATATAATTTTCTTTGTCCATCATCGCCACCCGCTGCCTTTAGTTGAAAATTCGTTGGACGAATAGCTTCGTGCGCTTCTTGTGCCGACTTATTTTTTGTAGTATAATTTCTCGGTTCACTGTATTTTTTACCATATTCCAATTCAATCATAGAAGCAGCAGCCGAAATGGCTTCTTGTGATAAATTCACACTATCCGTACGCATATAAGTAATGAATCCAGATTCATACAATTGCTGTGCAATACGCATAGTTCTGGAAACCGGATAACCTAATTTCAAGGAAGCCTCTTGCTGTAAAGTTGAGGTTGTAAAAGGAGCTGAAGGCGTTCTTTTTGCCGGTTTTTTCTGTAAATCATTAACTTTAAATTCCGAACCAATACAAGATTCAATAAATGATTTTGCTTCTTCGTAAGTTTTAAATTCTTTGGATAAGACTGCTTTAAATGATTTTTTCTCTTTTGTTCCAAATTGAGCTGTGAATTTATAACTGGAAACCGGTTTAAAATCCTGAATTTCCTTTTCCCGCTCTACAATCAAACGAACTGCTACCGACTGAACTCGCCCTGCCGACAAACCCGGTTTGATTTTTTTCCATAAAATTGGTGAAACTTCAAATCCGACCAAACGATCCAAAACCCGTCTTGCTTGCTGGGCATCAACTAAATTCTTATCGATTTTTCTTGGGTTTTCAATGGCTTTTTGAATGGCTTTTTTTGTAATTTCATTAAATACAATCCGGTGAGTTTCTTTTTTTTCTAATCCCAACACATTGTACAAATGCCAGGCAATCGCTTCTCCTTCGCGATCCTCATCCGAAGCTAACCAAACTGTTTCTGCTTTTTTGGTTAAATCTTTTAATTTTTTAACTACTTCTTTTTTATCGGTCGAAACTTCATAAACAGGTTTGAAATTATTTTCAATATCTATTCCCATTCCTTTTTTGGGTAAATCGGATATGTGTCCAAAACTGGATTCCACTTTAAAGTCCTCTCCCAAATAGTTTTGAATGGTTTTGGCTTTCGCTGGTGATTCTACTATTACTAAGTGCTTAGGCATCTGCAATTTTTTTGCAAAAGTAGAAACATTTTTTGAATGCTACCAAAAAGTGTTAATTAACGCCTATTTCATCTATCTCATCGGAGTCGATTCCAACCAGGTGTTTGTACATCATATAAATAGTAACCAAAACAAGCGGATAAGTTACTGCGCGCCCAACAAGGCATAAAAAATATCCCAATACTCCTATTAAAGAAGCAACAAATAAAAGTTTGAAAACTGAAAACCAATTTTTATTCACAACTGAAATACTCGCTTTGAACGCATCTACTCCACTCATCCCTTGAAATAATACAAATGGACAAGCCAAACAAGCTGCAACCCAAATATAAATTCCAGGAAGAATAAAAAATAAAGTTGCAATTTTGGAAACAACATAATAAATAAGTGCTAAAGTCATCAACCGGCTCCAATATTCAGGTTTAAATCCTTGAAATAAAGAATTTATATTTGCATAACCTTTTGAATCAACTTCACGGCAAACAAATAAAAATCCGGCAGCCAGTGGAAAAGTTAATAACATTACAAAATCAGTCAAAAGTTTAGAACTCAAAAAAGAAACTGAATTATCTATATAAAAGCTCTTCATACGTTCAAAAACATAATTTATATCGCTTGAACCCTGAAGCTCTTCTACTAATTGTTGACTCAAAACATTCATTCCCGTTATTGTTTCTATCATAAATCCTACTAATCCGGAAAAAATAGAATAGATAAGAATGGTTAAAACGCCTAATCCAAGTGTTCGTGTGAACAAGTTCCATGATTCATTAAATACTGTGCTAAAGCTAAGCTCCCGTTTCATTCCTAAATTATTTTGCTCATTTCTGTACATAAGTAGTAAATAAACTTCAAAAGAAACAAAAAGTTAAAAAAACACAAACTTTAAATTTTATCTGCCATTGTGTCAGTAGATTTTGTATTTTTGCTAATTATTCAATTTTTAAGAAATGCAATTACCTGTTAAAGAAATAAACGAATCCCGTCAAGGCGAGTCAATGATTTTAGAAGGAAAAAAAGAAAATTCCAAAAAGTTATTCATTGAAAGCTACGGGTGTCAGATGAATTTTTCAGATTCTGAAATTGTTGCTTCCATCTTAGCTGACAATGGTTACAACACAACAAATGTAATGGAAGAAGCTGATTTGATTTTGGTCAATACTTGTGCTATTCGTGCAAAAGCAGAAGATACTGTCCGAAAAAGATTAGCTGAATTCAATGCTTTGAAAAAGAAAAATCCGGCAATGAAAGTGGGTGTTTTAGGTTGTATGGCAGAGCGATTAAAAACCAAATTATTAGAAGAAGAAAAAATTGTTGATTTGGTCGCCGGTCCTGACGCTTATCGGGATTTGCCCAAATTATTGGAAGATGTAGAGGATGGTCGCCAAGCAATTAATGTGATTTTATCCAAAGATGAAACTTATGCTGATTTAAATCCGGTTCGTTTAGGTGGAAATGGCGTAACCGCATTTGTTACCATCACACGAGGTTGTGATAATATGTGTACGTTTTGTGTGGTTCCGTTTACGCGCGGACGAGAAAGAAGTCGTGATCCGGAATCCATCATTCTTGAATGTAAAAACCTTTGGGAAAATGGTTACAAAGAAGTTACACTTTTAGGGCAAAACGTGGATTCTTATTTATGGTACGGCGGTGGACTAAAAAAAGATTTTAAAAATGCAGCAGATGACCTAAAAGAAAATGCTGTCGATTTCTCTCAATTATTAGATCGAGTTGCACAAACAATTCCAGGAATGCGGATTCGCTTCTCCACTTCCAATCCGCAAGATATGCACGAAAGTGTACTGCATGTTATGGCAAAACACGAAAACATTTGTAAATACATTCACTTGCCGATTCAATCAGGAAGTACTTCTGTTCTCCGACGAATGAACCGCCAACATACACGGGAGGAATATCTAGAATTAATTGATAAAATCAGACGGATTTTACCGGATTGTTCTATTTCTCACGATATTATTGCCGGTTTTTGTGGTGAAACCGAAGAAGAACATCAAGATACTTTAAGTTTAATGGAATATGTGAAATACGACTTCGGTTATATGTTTGCTTACTCCAATCGTCCGGGAACTCCTGCTGACAAACGAATGGAAGACGATATTCCGGAAGAAGTAAAAAAACGAAGACTAAAAGAAATTATCGATTTGCAACAAATTCATTCCAAAGAAAGAATGGATGCTTTTGTTGGAAAGACTTATGAAGTTTTAATTGAAGGAAACAGTAAAAAAGATAAAAACGAATGGTCGGGTCGAATTTCACAAAATGCCGTAATGGTTTTCCCGAAAGTAGAAGGAACAAAAGTCGGTGATTTCGTTAAAGTAAAAGCCCTTAGCTGTACTTCTGCTACCTTATTGGGGGAAATGGTTTAATTTGTTTATTTCGGTTTTTTAGTTATAATATTTAAAAACAGAAATGACAATATATAAATCAGGACAACAATTAGGGTTTCTTAAAGAAAATCCTTTCAAGTTTAGGAAAGATAATTGAGCAAAAGTTAAACATCTTACAACTTGAAATAGAAAGAATCTGAAACAAAAAAAGAATGGAAAATTTACAAACGATAAAACAACGATTTTCAATTATTGGTAACGATACCGCTCTGAATCGTGCTTTAGAAAAAGCTATTCAAGTCGCTCCAACAGACATTAGCGTTTTGGTAAGTGGAGAAAGTGGAGTTGGAAAGGAATTCATACCAAAAATCATTCATTCTCAATCCGCACGAAAACACAATAATTATATTGCAGTCAACTGTGGTGCAATTCCGGAAGGAACAATAGATTCTGAACTTTTTGGGCATGAAAAAGGAGCTTTTACCGGTGCTACAACCACAAGAAAAGGTTATTTTGAAGTTGCCGATAAAGGAACTATTTTTCTTGATGAAGTCGGAGAATTGCCTTTGCCAACACAAGTTCGGTTACTCCGAGTATTAGAAAGTGGCGAATTTATGAAAGTCGGTTCTTCTGATGTTCAAAAAACCGATGTTCGGATTGTGGCTGCAACCAATGTGAAAATGGAAGATGCCATAGAAAAAGGAAAGTTTCGAGAAGATTTATATTATCGTTTGAATACAGTTCAAATTGATATGCCGGCTCTTCGCAATCGAAAAAACGACATTCCATTATTATTCAGAAAATTTGCTGCTGATTTTGCTGCCAAATATCGTATGCCTCCTTTGGAAATAAGTCCTGAAGCCATGCAATATATTGTAAATTATCCTTGGCCGGGAAATATTCGTCAATTACGGAATTTTGCAGAAGAAATCTCTGTGGTAGAAAAAGAACGCTATATAAGTGAAGAAAAAATAAAATCTTATCTTCCTTCTCAAAATTCATTTCCTGTTTTAGTTGGAAACAATAAATCAAACAATAATAGTGATCATTTAGAAAGAGAAATTTTGTTTAAATTTCTATTGGAAATGAAACAAGATTTAAATGATTTACGCGCCTTAACTTTGGATTTGATTCATAATAAAGAAACTATTTCCTCGTCCAATATGGACACTTTACAAAGAGTTATTCGCGAACAAAACGTAGCCGAAAGTGATTTTTCACCGATGAAAATTGTTCCAAATGAAGAACCACCTGCTTCCATCATTCAGGATTATGATTTTTATGACCATGAATACGAAGAGGTAAAAGATGCAAACGAAACTTTGTCTTTGCAAGACAATGAAAAAGAAATGATTCGGAAAGCATTAGAAAAACACAACGGAAAACGTCGTTCTGCTGCAGAAGAATTAGGAATTTCAGAACGGACTTTATACAGAAAAATCAAACATTACGAATTAGAATAATCAACTATTATGCTTCTTTCTAAAAAAATAAAAATAATTTTCAGTTTTATTTTTATACTGATTTTCAGTGTTTTACTGAATTCTTGTTATACTTTATCCGGTTCTTCCATTGACCCCAATTGGCAAACCTTAAGAATTGCTACTTTTCCCAATTATGCTCCGTATCAAAATCCAAATTTAAGCCGGGAGTTCACCAATGCTTTGCAAGATATTTTCAATAATCGGACAAAATTAAACCTGACCAATGATGAAGATACCGATTTACTGATTGAAGGTGAAATCACTTCTTATCAACAAAGTTCTGTGGCTATTCAGGCTAATGAAACTGCCGGGAAAAACCGATTAACAGTAACAGTAAGAGTTCGTTATCAAAACAATAAAGAAGAAAGTAAAAGTTTTGACCGTTCTTTTTCAGCTTATGAAGATTTTGATGCTACCCAAACCTTACAACAAGCTGAATCGGCTTTGTTAGACAGTATTTTAGAACAACTGACTTCTCAAATTTTTAATGCTATCGCAATGGATTGGTAATTTTTCAGCACAATTCTTCAAAAAATTGCAAAGCCCTAATTTCTGAATAGGAATTTGTTTGTTTTTTTAATGGAAAAGCACAGTGTCCACCATTTTTTGGCATTTCCAAAAACACAAATTCATTTTGTTTAGCAAATTCTTTCGGATAACAATTTTCACCTAAAAAAGGATCGTCTAATGCATTAATAATCAAAGTTGGAGTTTTAATTTCCGACATAGAAAAATCAGGTGAAGCTTTTCTGTAATAATCCTCTTTTCCGGAAAAACCATGAACGGGTGCTGTAAAATATTCATCCACTTCATCAAACGTTTTAATAGAATTTAATTTTTTCCAGTCTAAAGCAGTCGGAAATTGATTTTGTTTAATTCTGAGCTTTACTTCTATTTTTTGAGTGAAATTTTTTAAATATACCCGATTAAATCCTTTTTTTAATCGTTCGGCACTATCTTTTAACTGAATCGGAGCCGAAACTGCCACTCCGGCTTTGATACGGGAATCCACTGTTTTTCTTCCAAAATAATTCATGATTTGAGCTGCTCCTAATGAAAATCCCAATAAATAAACTTCTTTGTAATTTTTGCTCAAAACATACTCAATCACCGCATGCAAATCCTCTATGGCAGCATGATGATAAAGTTTTAACAAACGATTCATTTCACCACTACAACTTCGATTATTCCAAGCAAAAACAGAAAAATTATGTGTCAAAAAATACTGTGCACTTGTATTGTTATAATTTCGAACGGAAGTTCCTTCCAAACCATGACATAAAATAATGGCTTTCTGTGGGTTTTGTTCAATGAAATCAATGTCCAAAAAATCTCCATCGGATAATTCCAAACGATGTCGTTGGTATTCAGGTGGCTGAGTTTCAAAGAAACGGCCTCGGTAAATTGTGGAAATATGACCGTTTTTGTAATAAAAAGCAGGTGAAATATAAACTGAGTCTTTTATAAGTGGCATTTAAATAAAATTTACAGCAATTAAATAGTCTTTTCCGATTTCTTGATTGATATGAGCCATAATTTTAGACTTTCCGTACTGAAGTTCATTTTTTAATTCCGGTGATTTTATTTTGATAAATAATTCTTTATTCTTTACGTAAAATTCTTCTACATAACTCATAATGTACTTTCCCATCATTTCTTGAAATAATTCTTCTGCCTGAACCAACATTATTTTTTCTTCCATGCCCAATTCAGAAATCAAAGACCGAATAGCTTCTCCCAAACTTTGCTGATTTTCTTTTCTTTTCATAATCGAATGATTTTACTGTCTGAATTAATACGTTGAATAATGGATTCAGTTCGTTCCGGATGGGTATCGCTGATGAAAATCTGACCAAAACGAGAATCATTGACCAAATAAATCAATTGTTCTACCCGGGATTCGTCTAATTTATCAAAAATATCATCCAAAAGCAACAAAGGCGTGATTTGTAGATACGTTTTCATCAATTCCAATTGTGCCAATTTAAGCGCAATCAAATAGGATTTTTGCTGTCCTTGCGAACCAAATTTTTTAATCGGGTAGCTAATTATAGTCAAATCCAAATCGTCTTTGTGAATGCCTTGTGTGGAGTATTGAGCTGCTCTGTCTTTTGCTAAATTTTCTTGAAGTAAATCTGCAAAAGAAGCTCCATTCAATTGGGATTTGTATTCAATTTTCACCGTTTCATTTCCTTTGGATAAAATCTTGTAATAATGCTGAAAAACCGGCAAAAAATCATCAATGAATTTTTTTCTTTCCCGATGAATAAATTCACCTAAAATGCACAATTCTTCATCATAAATCGACAATGAAGTTTTGTCAAATGTATTATTTTGAAAAAAATATTTAAGTAAAGAATTTCGTTGAACCAAAATACGGTTGTAGCGCATTAATTTTTGTAAATATTCTTTATTGGACTGTGAAATTATAGCATCGATAAATTTCCGGCGGATCTCACTTCCTTCTTTAATCAAATCCAAATCATAAGGTGAAATCATAACAACCGGAAATTGTCCGATATGGTCTGAAATCCGTTCATAAATTTTGGAGTTTTTCTTAAAAATCTTGGGTTTTTCTCGCTGAACACCACAGAACACAACTTCAGAAATTGTGTTTTTTTCAAAAATCCCTTCTATTGAAAAAAAATCTTCATCAAAACGTATGTTTTGGGTATCGGAATAATTCAAATAAGATTTAGTCAAACTTAAATAATGAATAGCATCCAAAGCATTGGTTTTCCCAATTCCGTTAGCTCCAACAAAAGCATTGATTTTGGGTGAAAACTCAAATCTTTGTTCTTGAAAATTTTTAAAATTCCGAAGTATAATCTCTTTTAGAAACATTTTTCAAAAATACGGAATTTGATTCAGCAAGGTGAAGTTCATTTCATAAAAAAAAGGAACAACAAACTGCTGTTCCTTTTTCATTTTATTTTTTGAATTATTTATTCAAAATTCGGTTTGAAGAAATTCTCAACATTGAATCCTAAGACAGCGGTGAAACCATTGTTCCATTCGCTTTTTGTGTCGCCTAATCCCATATTATAGGAGAATCCCATATTCATTCGTCCGATTTCTACACCAATCATAGGAGAAACGCTTAATGCTTGATTTTCTCCGTTAAAGAAATCCATTCTGTAATTAGCTCCTAACCAAACAGCATTGTCATTGAATTTGTATTTAGCTCGTAAATTCGCATCAAAACGGCTGTCTTCATCGAAATTAGAACGATACGCTACCATCGGCTCGATTTCAAATTGAGAAGAAGCGTTGATGGTTTTCCCCAACATTCCATAATAAAACTTCGGACTGGGTTCGTATTCATTTACAATAGGATTATTGTAACTCAATGGAATGTCTAATACAGAAACTCCAATCATCCATCCATCATAAGTAGCAGATGCTCCAAAATTGATGTAAGGAATGTACACTCGTGTTTCGTTATCATTGTAAATCGGATCGTATGGATTTTCTGTAAAACCTTGGAAGTGCATTCCGGCAAAACTTAAAGAAGTACCGAATGAGAACTGTCCTTGTTGTCTGTTTTTCTTGTTACCAAACGGAATGTGGTAAGCTGCAGAAAGGTTGAAACTATTGGTTTTTGTATTTCCATTATGATCGTTCATGAAATACATTCCAAGTCCGACCCTATCCACGATATTGGCGTGTACACTTGCCAAGGTGGTAGTTGGGCTTTCGGGCATATTATCCCACTGTCTTTTATGGGATGCTTTGAAAACAATATCATCAGAAGCACCTGTAAAAGATGGATTCACGAGAAATTTGTCCATTAAGAAGTATTGCTCATTAAAGGGTAAGCTTGATTGGGCGAACGCAGTCAATGATAATAAGCTGAACGCTAACGTAAGTATTATATTTTGTTTTTTCATTTTAGAAGTATTGAATGATTCTGCTAAAAATTTTTAATTACAAATTAATTATCTGAATTAATTTTTCTCGCCTCGGCTTTTTACAGTTATATGCCCACTAAACGTACGTCCGTCAGATACATTAATAATGTACCAGTAATCCTGAGTCGGTGCTTTTTGTCCATTGATGAAGTAGCCATCCCAAATCACATGAGAAGTTAATTCAGCTTGATGAACTAATCGTCCGTCTCGGTCATAAATCACAACATAAGAACCCGGATAAATTTCCAATCCCGGAATATTCCATGTATCATTGATTCCATCACCGTTTGGTGTAAACATAGTTGGAATACTGAAAATAGCAAATTCTTCTGAAACGATACAGCCTTCGTCTGTTTTCACATAAACTGTATGAATTCCAGGTTGTAAATAGTTGAATTGATTGCTATTTTGCCATACAACTCCAGTCATAGAATATTGATAAGGCTGAGCTCCGCCGGTTGCGTCAACCGTTACGAAGTTAGAACCTACATTGATTGCTATAATTTCGGCAGGAGTTCCCGGAGAAACTACAATAGAATCTGTTCCTTCACAACCTTCGGCTGTAGTTACTTTTACAGAATAAGTTCCGGTTTGGGTAATAATCAAAGTTTGTTCGTTTTCACCTTCGATTTCTACTCCATTTCGAGCCCATGTAAAAGTTACATTGGTATAATTCGAGAAGTCGCCACTTGCTATTAACTCGAATGATCCTTCACACATTGAGAATCCATTGCCTAAATCTACCTCTAATCCACCAACTTCAATATGGATTTCTACGATAGTGAAACATCCGTTTTCATTTTCAATCCGAACATACACAATTCCGGTTCCAGTTTCATAACTCAATGGATTTGGAATGAAAGCTGCGTTTCCTTCGATAGCATCTTGTTCGTTTTCGTAATATTTAATAGTATAACTACTTTGATTTTCGATTACTTCAATTCCCCATAAACTGATTTCTTCAACTCCGTCACCTCCTTCATCACACACAAAAATATCTGCATTATGTGCTCCTGTTACACCTTCTAAAATATCTAAGTTGACTTTAATTACTTTTTCAACTAATCCATATTGATTTTTCACTTGTGCATAAATAGCTACCGGTGCATCGGCTTCATTTACAGTATAAGGAGCAGTTGGGATGATATTATCTTCTGTATCCTCTGTTGCGTCTTCTTCTGTTGAATAGAATCTCAAAGTCCAGTTAGTTTGATCTTCCAAAATTTCTGCTGAAATTGAAGCTAAATCAAATTCTGCTTGTCCGTCTAAATCATTATCACACTCTTTGAATGTTTTCTCTCCCGAAACAATAGAACAGTCGAAAGCACCTGTAGAGTTTTCATCAAAAATAAGGTTTACATAACCAAATTGATTATAAGAACCTGCATAATTGGTAATCATCATTACATAGTACTCACCGGCTTCTGCATTCGGAATAGTAACCTCCTCAAATGCACTGGCTGAATAACTACAATCAACCACTGTTTGTAAAGATTCATACGCACACGGAACTTCTGTAAACGGTCCCCAAACAATGAAGTCCACATCAATTGGAGTTCCTTGTTGGTCAGGTTGTGTATATTGATTCAAGAAGAAATGTAAATTTCCCGGCTCTGCAATTTTAAAGTAATAAAATCTTGGATAAGGTTGATTGTATAAACAGCTATAATTCGGACCTGAAGGTGCAGAAGTTGGGATTTCACCGTCACCTAAGAAAGGGATATTTAGTCCGAATCCTTCAGAATCAGAACAAGCAGCTTCCGGATAAATACAATCTTCTTTGACTTTTAATACAATCTCCACAATAGCAGAACATCCTCCCTCGTCGGTTACTCTCGCATAAACGATAGTATTGTCTGCTGCTGTAAAGGCAGTTGGATTAGCGATTGGGTTTTGTTCATTTTCTGCATCTTCAAATGTTGTATAATAAACAAAGGTCATTTCTCCCGGATTATCAACAATTTGTGGCTGAACCGTTGTGAGGTTAAAAATCTCCACTCCGTCATCATTATAATCTATCATTTCTATGGAGAATATTGTTCCATTGGTATCCAATTCTCCAAAAGTAATGTTTACTTCATCTTCAGCTGTACAAGCTCCACTTCCTAAAACTACTTTATACAGTCCTGCTTCAGTTACTGTTAAAGTAGAGCCGGTTGCTCCCGGTATAATATTGCCATTGAAGTACCATTGTATAGTGAAACTTGGGTCGGTAACGTTTACATGTAAAGTAAACTCATCCTGACCACACACTTTCACATCTTCACCTAAATCAGCTCCATCGGAATCAACAATCACAGAACCTAAACTAAAGGAACCTGCTTCTAAAAATACTGCTGAATCATATCCGGTATCTACTGCATCGGCAACCAATAAACGAATATGATAGGTTTCTCCCGGAATCACCTGAGAATAAGCTGTCAAAGGAATTGTTCTTCCTCCGTATTGAATATCCGTAAAAGGATTATCAGGACGACCTGGTACATAATAATCTTCATTTCCACATTCCTTATCATTTACTGTATTGATTGTTACCCAATTTCCATTTGGCAACAAAGCAATATTTTTACCGCTTAATCCAGGATCCGGAGTAATACCAGGCCCACTGATGATAAAAGCAAAAGTATCATTGTAAGTGGTACAAGCAAAAGTAGGATACTCCTCAGATGCAAAAATATAATTAAATGAGATTTCATTCGATTGTGGAATAAAATCAAATTCAAATACAGTTGCGTTGGTTGTATTAGTTCCTACCAAAGCAACTGCATCAGGATCGCCAATCCAATTGTAGCCTCCGTGTGATACATTGACTGTATCATCTGGACCTTCTGCTTGTTTAGCGGAACCTGAAGTTAATATAACTCCTTGTTCAAAAGGGAAACTTGAATTTCCCCGTTTAAAAAATCCCCAACTTCTGTCGGCACTTGGGAATTGATCTGATGGGTTGTCTTTTAATTGAAAGTTCGTTGCTGAAGAACACAGCCCACCATCCAGCAATACATCGGTAAGTAATTGTTCAGCAGTATAGGTTGACTCCGGGTCATTTGTCCCGTTTACAACGATGCTCTGGGCATTTGTTGGAATCAAATACTGCAAAAAGAACATTACAAGTAAAAGTTTTCTCATAAGTAAAACAAATTTGTTTATAAATCTCGTGCTAAATAAATGCTAAAATTAGGTCAATTTTATTGATTTTTATTCATTTTTACAAGTCTTTTTTAATAAACTTTTTTATTTAACATTTTTATTAGCTTTATTTTTATACAAAGAATAGATAATTCCTGCGGCTAAAGATAGTAAAATCACACCAAAAGAGAGCCATTCGGGTACATCTATTTCATTGATTTTCAAATAATCATGTAATAACATTTTTATTCCTACAAAAATCAGTATTACACTTAAACTGTATTTGAGGTAAGAAAATTTATCCATAACATTTGCCAGAAAAAAATACATGGAACGTAAACCTAATATTGCCATAATATTAGAAGAAAATACAATAAACGGATCTTCAGTAATGGCTAAAATAGCCGGAATACTATCCAAAGCGAACAAAATATCGGTAAATTCTATAATTATAAGTGCCAATAATAAAGGTGTGGCTGCCCAAATTCCCATACGTCTCACGATAAGTTTTTGACCTTGAATTTGTTGTGTAATCGGCATAATCTTACGAATCCACTTGAAAACTTTGCTTTGTCGAGGATTAAATTCTCCTTCTTCTTTTGAAAATGCCATTTTAACAGCAGTGTAAATCAAGAAAGCACCAAAGACATAAATAATCCAATCTACTTTATTAATCAACCAAATACCGAAGAAAATCATAATAGCTCTGAAGACCACTGCTCCTATGATTCCCCAAAATAAAACTCGGTGTTGGTATTTCTGCGGAATACTGAACGATTTAAAGATTACGGCTATCACAAAAATATTATCAACCGACAAAGAAAGTTCCAATAAATAACCTTGTAAATATTTTGAAAAAGCGGTCTCCGGCGTATAATTTTGTGGATTGTCAATGTGTTGATGAGCAAAAAGCCAGTACAAAACACCTGAAAACAATAACGAAAGCCCCACCCAAAAAGCTGTCCATTTTGCTGCCTCTTTATGGGTAATGGTGTGTGCGTTTTTATTGAAAACACCTAAATCAAGAGCCAATAAAACAGCTACTATCGATAAAAATACGATCCAAACCATCTGTTTTTATTATTTTTTATATATTTTTTTAATCACTGTAAAAATATAAAAAAACCATTTCAAACAAACAAGTTGAAATGGTTTTTTAAATCAATTACTATGATTATATTATGAATCTAAGGCTTCTGCTCCTCCTACGATTTCCAAAATTTCATTTGTAATCGCAGCTTGACGCTCTTTATTGTACTGTAACACCAATTCTTTACGAAGTGCATCTGCATTATCAGTCGCTTTGTGCATGGCCGTCATACGTGCTCCATGTTCTGCGGCATTGGAATCTAAAATCGCTTTATACAATTGGGTTTTCAGTGTTTGTGGAATTAAATCGGTTACAATTTTTTCTTTTGAAGGTTCAAAAATATAATCCACAGATGAAGTTGTTGAGTCCACATCTTCTGACTGAATCTGAACCGGAAGATACTGTTCATCCATCACAATCTGAGTCGCAGCATTTTTAAATGAATTATAAATAATTCGTACTTGGTCAAATTCTCCCTCACTAAATTTTTGAGTTACTTCTTCTGAAATTACTGCCAATTCGTCAAAACTCAAATTATCCCAAATGGACGAACTGTTTTTGTAAACATTTGCTTGTTTGCGAAGTAAATCAAATCCTTTTTTTCCGATGGTCAGTAATTCTACTTCAATTCCTTTATTTTTTGCATCAGTAAGGATAGAATTTGTTTTCTTTACAATATTAGAATTAAATGCGCCTGCTAATCCACGATTAGACGTAACTACGATCAGCAAAAGTTTTTTCATATCACGCTGTACGGTCAATTCACCACCGGCACTCGCATCAAGCGTTGAGCTGATATTAGAAAGAATATCACGCAATTTGTTTGCATACGGTCGAAGCTGAGTAACTGCATCTTGAGCACGTTTCAATTTAGCCGCCGAAACCATTTTCATGGCACTCGTAATCTGCATAGTTGAACCTACCGATGTAATTCTGCTTCGTATTTCTTTTAAATTTGCCATTTTAAATTAATAAATCTATACAACGTAAGTCTTTTATTTAGTTATAAGGTGCAGTTGTATCGTTAATGATTGCTTTCAACTTATCAACGATTTCATCTGAATATTTTCCTGCACGCAATTCTGTTAACAATCCACTGTGTTGACTTCTCAATAAAGAAAGGAAATTTTCCTGCCATTCTTTTACTTTTTCAACCGGAACATTTCTCAACATACCGTTTGTTCCTGCAAGAATAATTGCTACTTGTTCCTCTACCGGAATTGGTGAATGCACATTTTGCTTCAGAATCTCTACGTTTCTTTCTCCCTTTCCAATCACTGCCATTGTAGCCGCATCCAAGTCAGAACCGAATTTCGCAAAAGCTTCCAATTCACGATACTGTGCTTGGTCAAGCTTCAATGTTCCTGAAACTTTTTTCATCGGTTTGGTTTGAGCATTACCTCCCACACGCGACACCGAAATACCTACGTTAATTGCCGGACGGATTCCTGAGTTAAATAAATCAGATTCCAAGAAAATCTGACCATCCGTAATTGAAATTACGTTAGTCGGAATATAAGCAGAAACGTCTCCTGCTTGTGTTTCAATGATTGGTAAAGCAGTCAAAGAACCTCCTCCTTTTACTATACTTCTTAAAGATTCCGGCAAATCATTCATTTCAGCCGCTACTTTATCATCACCGATTACTTTTGCTGCACGTTCCAACAAACGAGAATGCAGATAGAACACGTCTCCCGGATAAGCCTCACGCCCCGGTGGACGACGAAGCAATAAGGAAACTTCACGATACGCAACTGCTTGTTTAGATAAATCATCATAAACTACCAAAGCCGGGCGACCTGTATCTCGGAAATATTCTCCGATTGCCGCACCTGCCATTGGCGCATAAACCTGCATTGGTGCCGGGTCAGAAGCGTTAGCCGCTACAACTACCGTATATTTATCTGCTCCATGAGCCTGTAATGTATTTAAAATCTGAGCAACAGTTGAACCTTTTTGACCTACTGCTACATAAATACAGTAAACCGGTTCTCCTCTGTCATAAAATTCTTTTTGGTTCAAAATAGCATCTAATGCAACTGAAGTTTTTCCTGTCTGACGGTCGCCAATAATCAACTCACGTTGTCCGCGTCCAATCGGAATCATGGAGTCAATCGCAACGATACCGGTTTGCAAAGGTTCGTTCACCGGCTGACGATAGATTACTCCGGGAGCTTTACGCTCAATCGGCATTTCGTAAAGTTGACCTTCAATCGGACCTTTACCGTCAATCGGATTACCCAGCATATCAACTACACGCCCCAGCATTCCCTCTCCCACACGGATGGATGTAATACGATTGGTGCGTTTTACAGTATCTCCTTCTTTGATTTCTTTTGACTGGCCCAACAATACGACACCTACATTATCTTCTTCAAGATTCAGTACCATTCCTTCCAGGCCATTGGAGAATTCTACCAACTCACCATATTGAGCATTGTCCAATCCGTAAACACGGGCAATACCGTCACCAACACTAAGAACTGTCCCTACTTCCGACATTTCAACATTTACGTTGAAGCTGGATAGTTGTTGTTTTAAGATTGCTGAAACTTCAGCCGGTTTTATTTCTGCCATTTTACTTTTGTTTAAAGTTTATTGTTTCAAGTTTAATGTTACTTGCAACTTTTATTTTTTATTTCTGATTATAAATTCAGATTTTTTTCTATTTACTAAAATCAATTCTAAATTAAATTTTTGCTACGTAATCGTTTATATCAAATTCTTTTTTCAATTTGTTCAGACTTGCTCTTACAGTAGAATCAATTTGCTTATCGCCTACTCGTAAAATGAAGCCTCCGATTAAATCAGGATTAACTTTATTCTCAATTTTATACGAATAATTCTCACCCATTTTAGCTTTTGCTTTATTGAGTATTTCCTGAATCAACTCATCGTTCAATTCTGAAGCTGAAATAACTTCTGCTGTACGAATATTATTGGAATAGTCATACAACGCATTGAATTGAGTTGCGATTTGTCTCAACAAACCTTCTCTTCTTTGTCCAATGACTAATTTGATGAAATTTTGAGTAGCCGGAGAGAAATTTTTAAATAATTCTTTCGCAATCTCATTCTTTCTTCTTGAATCCAAAACAGGAGAACTTAAAAATTGTGCTAATTCACGACTGTTTTGAATTGAATTTTTCAAATCAATCATTTCCTGGTTGATTTCAGAACTCTTTCCAATTTCGGTAGCGAACTGCATCAATCCTTTTGCATATCGTTTAGCTGCACGGAATCCCACCATTTTAGTTCAGTTTAGCCTGATTAATGATTTCTTTTGCCAAAGCTTCTTGAGCCGGTTTATCGCTCAATTCTTTTTTCAGCACTTTTTCTGCTACATCAATTGACAACTGTGCTACCTGATTTTTCAAGTCGGTCATAGCTGCTGCTTTTTCATTGTTGATGGCAATTTTAGCATTTTCCACCAAACGATCTGCTGCATGCTGAGCAGTTTCTTTTGCCTGAGCAATAATAGTATATTTGGCTTCTCTTGCTTCTAT
>JAVFAE010000003.1:0-26975 GCA_034002605.1 Weeksellaceae bacterium
CATCCTGATCGTGTGGTGCATTTAGGTGAAGAACACCAAAAGGGTGCTAAAGAACAATTCCAAAAAATCCAAGAAGCTTATGAAAATATAAAAAAGGAGAGAGGAATGACCTGATTTTTTGATAATACAAAACCTAAACACTTCATTTTGTCACTAATTTGTTAAAATTATAAAGCTTCGACTTTTCCGTCTTTGAGCAAATAATGTTCGCCACTTTCAGGACAAGTTGCTTTTCCGTTTTCATCAAATTCCAATCGATGTCCAAATTTACTCATCCAACCGGTTTGTCGTGCCGGATTTCCAACTACCAAAGCATAATCCGGAATTGCTTTGGTAACGACAGCTCCTGCACCGATGAAAGCATATTTCCCAATATCATTTCCGCACACAATGGTTGCATTCGCTCCGATGCTGGCTCCTTTTCCGACTTTTGTTTTTAAATAAGCATCTCGACGATTTACTGCACTCCTTGGATTAATGACATTGGTAAATACACAACTTGGACCTAAAAAAACATCATCTTCGCAAATAACACCGGTATAAACGGATACATTATTCTGAATTTTAACGTTATTTCCTAAAATTACACCCGGTGAAATCACTACGTTTTGACCGATATTGCAGGATTCTCCAATGTTGCAATCTGGCATTATATGTGAAAAATGCCAGATTTTTGTACCTTTTCCTATATTACTTCCTTCATCGATGACTGCAGTTTCGTGTGCAAAAAAATTAGAATTCATATTATTTTTTTAGTTGTGTAAAATTGGTTTAATAAGACAGTATTTTTTATTCTTTTCAGATTAAACCTCTGTTATTTAAAAATTTTATAACAGTGTGATTCAATTGCAAATATAATCTAAATCTTTAGAGAATTCAGATGAGTTTTTATGCTTTGTCGGCATTAATTTCTTTTTGATTTGTCCGAAAACTTTGAAAGAACAATAAAAATAGAAACAATATAAATGCAATAAATTCGAGTGATTTCGTAATTCCATAAAAATTTAAATAGTCTGACCTGCTAATGTTATTATCTGTTATTTGTACTTGGGATAATGATGAAATGGAAGATTGTAAAACGGAAAGTAAAATTGTGGTTACAAGAAAAACAATTAGTATTTTCATACTAAGAATTTTGATATACTTTTTAAATAGCTGCCAGGAAAGGAGAATTAAAATAAATAAAGAAAATGATAATAAAATACTTAGCAAGATTTTTAAATCGGGGCTTATTTTAAAGAAATAAAAATAAATTTCACCTATTATTTTGGAAATGTGCTTAAAAATCAAATAAAAGCTAATTGAAAAAATAGCAATAAAAAAGGGATAGTTTTCTTTATGTGTTCTATTTTGTTTGTATAAAATACTAAAAAAAAGAAAGGAGATGAACAAATAATCGGTTAGTATAAGTCCTAATTCAGTAAGGCTTCTTAAGTTTAAAATCTCTTCATAATCAAAGTTAAATGTTCTGTAATCAATTAAATTTGGAGGTAAAAGACTCATCAACCAAAATAGTAGAACTGGTTTTAGTAGGATAAGAGCGGTTGTAATAAGGACGATTTTAAGATTTATTAATTTCAACAGACTCACAAAAATCTTCCATGCAAAGAAAATGAACGTTAAGAAGGCAACTGATTCCAATAAGATAAACTCTAATTTGTCAAAATTTCCTCTAGCATAAAAAATAAAAAACAGCTCGTGTATTAACCCTATTAGTTGGAAAAAAATTAGAAAATAGGCAATAGAGAAGATTGCAAAGAAATAAGGATTTGTGTTTTTCATAACTAATTCTTTGTCAAACAATTTTTTATTTTCAAATATAATAAGTTTCTTGGATTAGATTTTTAATTAGTAGCGTTTTTAAAATAGATAGGAAAGAATCGCTTTGTGTTTTGTTTCTTTGGGTAAAAAAGGTAACTCACTGATAATAAGCAATCATAAAGACTTTAAATTTATCAATTAGAATAAGTTATGACAAACTAAGGTTTGGATGAAAAGCCTTGTCTAAGTTTGCATTCAGAAATTAATAAAAAATAAATATATTATGTCATTAGTAGGAAAAAAAGCACCACAGTTTGTAGCTCCGGCAGTAATAAACGGTGAAGAAATTATCTCTGATTTCACATTGCCAATTGGAGAAAAAAATATTGTTCTATTCTTTTATCCAAAAGATTTTACTTTTGTTTGTCCGACTGAATTGCATGCGTTTCAGTCGAAATTGGCAGAATTTGAAAAAAGAGATGCTTTGGTAGTAGGAGTGTCAACAGATTCAGAAGAAACACACTTAGCTTGGTTAAATACACCGAAAGATCATGGAGGAATCCAAGGAGTTACGTATCCGGTTGTAGCAGATTTAAGTAAAACAATTTCAATGGATTATGAAGTTTTAGCAGGAGAATATACTACTGATTACGAAACAGAACGTATTGTTTTTGAGGGACTTCCGATTGCATACAGAGGAACTTTTATTATTGATAAAAACGGAATTATTCGTCACGAAACCATCAATGATTTACCATTAGGTCGAAATATTGATGAATATGTACGTTTGTTGGACGCAATTCTTCATGTTGAAAAATACGGAGAAGTTTGTCCTGCCAACTGGGAAGAAGGAAAAACAGCCATGTCAGCTACAAAAGAAGGAGTGGCAGAATACTTATCTCAAAATTAATTTCTTACGTTATGTTTATTGAAACGACAGAAGATAATTTACAAGAGATTTTGAATCAAAATCAAAAAGTTTTGGTTCAATTTGGGGCAGCCTGGTGTGGGAATTGCCGTTTGATGAAACCTAAAGTAAAACGTTTGGCAGAAGCAGATTCTAATGTTCAATTTGTGTATGTTGATGCCGATAAATTTCCGGAAAGCAGAAAATTAGCAAAAGTAACCAATTTACCTACTTTCGCTATTTATGAAAATGGAAATATACTGAATCAGGTAGTGAGTTCAAAAGAAGAACATTTAAAAGATATTTATAATGAAATTGCCGGTATATAAAAATTTACAAAAAGCATGTACATTTGAGGAAATGGAAAAAACATTGAATGTTTTGGAAATTTATGCAGATTCACCTTCGGTTAAAGATGAGGAACGTGAAGCAATCGGAGAAATTATTTCCAATATTTGCGGAGCAATCGAAATGAAATCTTTGGTAGCTAACGGAATGAGTGAACGAGATGCCGCAAATCATTTTATGCAGAGAGTTTTAGGTTCTATCGACAGATAGAATAAGTTTTTCATAAAGTTAGAGGTTAGGTAGAGTCCGGAAATGAGTTTCCGGACTTTTTTTGAATTTCAAACAGACTTTTACACTACTGAATTTAATTCCGAATTCTTTTTCTCAAGAAAAAACGACTGATTTCATGATTAAACATAAGAAGAGCAAAGAAAACTAAAGAATATGAGAAAATTTGAATTCCGTCCATGGATTCTTTAAAATAAAATACGGCTAAAAAAAAGCTGATAAGCGGATTGAGACAAATGAAAATTCCGGCAGTAGAAGAGCTTAATTTATTTAACGAATAAACATTTAAAAACATAGGTGTAATCGTAAAGAAAACAGCAATTAAAGTAGAAATTCCATAAAAATAAAGTCCTTTTACCGGTGTTTCTTGTGAATATGCAAAAAGAGGAAGTAAAATTAAAGTTCCGCAAGCAATTTGAAAAGTCAAGGTGAAAAATCGGTCTAAATGGTAATTATTTTTTTGTAAAATCAAATAAATAGCATAGGAAATTGCAATTATGGAACTGTAAAAAATATCCAGAAAATTACCCAAACTAAGCAAAATACAACTAAAAATACTTAAAAAAACAGCTATCCATTGAATTTTTGTCAGTTTATCCTTTAGAAAAATAAAGGCTAAAATAGTGGTTAGAATCGGACAAATCAAATAAGCCAAAGATGTTGCTTTTACGCTGATATTGTTCATCACATAAATAAAAAGATACCAATTGATTGCCAATAAAACTGCACTTACAACATTGAGTAAGAGTAATTTTCTTTTTTCTTTTTTTGAGAAATTTTGAAATTGACGGATGTTTTCAAAGCTTATTTTTTTACGGTACGTAAAGCTGATAAGGAGAATTACAACACTGGCTATCGTTAATCTGAAAAGTAAAATATCCAAAGAAGAATAAGTATCTAATGCTTTTAAAGGAAGACTGAAAAATCCCCAAATGGTAAAAGCTGAAATGACCGATAAATAATATTTTGTGTACAATTCTCAGTAAAAATTTAAACCAACTTTGCAAATAAATCAAACTCTTCTGCTGATTCAATTTCCACTTTTATAAATTCACCGATGGATAAATAAATGCCTTCTGCCGGAATTAAAACCTCATTATCCACATCGGGAGAATCGAATTCGGTTCGTCCTACAAAATAATTTCCTTCTTTCCGGTCGATTAAAACATCGAATTGCTTTCCAACTTTTTCTTGATTTAACTCCCATGAAATTTGAGATTGCAATTCCATAATTTCTTCTACTCGTTTTTGCTTGATTTCATGGGGCACATCATCAATCAAATGAAAAGCATGTGTATTTTCTTCATGTGAATATGTAAAACAGCCCAAACGGTCAAAACGTTGTGTTCGCACCCATTCTTTCATTTCTTGAAAATGTTCTTCGGTTTCACCCGGATAACCACAAATTAAAGTTGTCCGAATTGCCATTCCGGGAATTTTCTCTCGGAATTTCTCCAATAAAGCATTGGTTTTTTCCCGTGTAGTTCCCCGTCGCATAGAAGTTAGAATATCAGTTGAAATATGTTGCAACGGAATGTCAATATAACTGCAAACTTTAGGTTCGTTTTTAATTACATCTAAAACATCTTCCGGAAAACCACTTGGAAACAGATAATGCAAACGAATCCAAATAATTCCATCCACTTTGACTAATTCTTTTAATAAATCTGCCAAAGCTCTTTTTTTATAAATATCTAATCCGTAATAAGTTAAGTCTTGTGCGATTAAAATCAATTCTTTGGTTCCGTTGGTAGCTAATTTTTTTGTTTCGGTTACTAAATCTTCAATTTTTCGGGATTGATGACCACCGCGCATCAGAGGAATTGCACAGAACGAACAAGGACGATCACAACCTTCTGATATTTTCAAATATGCATAATGACGAGGAGTTGTGGTTAAACGCTCGCCAACTAATTCGTGTTTGTAATCAGCTCCCAAAGCTTTTAAAAGGGAAGGTAATTCGCGCGGACCTAAAAAATACTGATCTACATTCGGGATTTCTCTTTCTAAATCATCTTTGTAGCGAGCAGAAAGACAGCCGGTAACAAAAACTTTTTCTACTAAACCTTGTTCTTTTTGGTTTACATATTCCAAAACGGTATTGATGCTTTCTTCTTTGGCATTATCGATGAATCCGCAAGTATTGATAACGACTATTTCACCTTCTTTTTCGTGAACGACTTCTTTTCCACTGGCTTTTAATTGCCCCATTAAAACCTCTGAATCATATACGTTTTTGGAGCAACCTAAAGTTACGATATTGATTTTTTTCTTTCCAATGGATTTTGTTCGCATAATTCGTTGATTTAAAAGTGCAAATTTAGAAGAATAATTTTCAAAAAAGTCAATTGAATTGGATTTAGAATAGAATGAAATAATTTAGTCCAAACTACTAATGTTATGTAAACTGTAGAGTTGTATAATGTATAAGAGATTGTACAATTAACTTAACACTATTAATTAAAAACTTCAAATTTCTCACCGTCAAATGAGGCGAAAACCATACTTGGATGTGAATCTTGATGGAAAATGATGCCATCTTTATCAATTCCAATAGCTCCGGCAAAACCATCAAAAGGTTTTAATTCTTCAAATGTTTTTTGAAAAGCTTTTTCAATAGAGAAACCATCGGTTACTCGAGTAACAATTTTTGCAGCTACTGCACCGCTTACAATATCTTCGCCTACACCGGTACAACTTACTGCACAAATGGAATTAGCGTAATTTCCGGCAACTGTAGCCGAATCAGAAATTCGACCGGGAATTTCAAAACCTTTTCCGCCGGTAGAAGTAGCAACAGCTAATTTTCCTTTGCTGTCCAAGGCTACACAACCCACAGTTCCGCTACCATTGGATTTTAGTTTTTCTAAAAATTCTTTTCTTCGTTGTGGGATTTCAGTTGAGAAAACTTCAAATCCATTTTTACGAGCAAAATCGATTGCGCCTTCACCTCCCAAAACCCGATCTTCATAAGGCAATAATTTTTCTGCAACAAAAATGGGATTTTTCACTTCTTCAATATTGATGACACCACTCATTTTTTGAGTACTTCCATCCATTAAAGCGGCGGTCATCCGGATTTTTCCGTCACTTTGAATCTGTGAACCGATTCCGGCATTGAACAAAGCATCATTTTCCAATAAAGAAACGGTATAAGCCACAGTTTCTAAAGCTGTATGCGTTTTCAAATACTCAAATCCTTCTTTGGCAATTCGTTGCAAAGCATTTTGTTTAGCAGTTTTGATTTCTAAAGTTGTATAAGATTCACTGAAGAAACCACCATGAATAATTATTTTCATTAGTTGGAAATAGCTTTAACTTCTTGTCCGTGAATTATTAATTCTCCAGTAAGAAGATTATAGGTGTCATTTTGATTGATGACATGTACAATTAAATTACTGATAGAAACGGGTTCACCTAATGAAATATCGGTTAGATTAGTGCTTTTGATTTGATTTCCGTCCACCAGTATAACTAAACCGGAGCCAATGGCTTCCATTTTTGTGCCTTCTGTAATCAGTAAACCGGTATCTTCACCTAATCCGATTCCTAAAACCATCGGATTGGTAACAACAGCTTGAAATAAACGCCCGATTCTGCCTCTTTGAACAAAATGGGTATCGATGATTACATCGTCAATAAACCCTAGACCGCTTGTGATTTTAATTTCACCTTTTAATAAAGCTTCTTTACTTGCTCCCTGATAAATCATACTTTTTGAAGCAGCTGCAGCTCCGGCAGAGGTTCCGGCATATACAAACTCTTCTGTTTTATATTTTTCTAAAAGAATTTTATGAAAACGAGTTCCGCCTAAAATAGAAGTTAAACGCAATTGATCACCACCGGTAAACATCACCACATCAGCTTCTTCGACACGTTTTAGTATGGTTTCATCATTGGTACAATCTCTCTTGTCCAAATGTAGTGCATCTGCATTTTCAGCTCCTAAATAACGAAAGGCTCGGATATATTCTAAACCTACCGTTTCCGGAATTTTAGAGGCAGTAGTAACAATTTCAATTCGAGAATCTGTTCCATTCTTTGATTCATTAATAATTCGTTTTAAAATTCCTTTTTCAAAGAAATTTAAGTTGTTGGCGACATTCTCATCAAATTCGGACTCAACAAAGCTACCTTTGTCAACTGCGCCGCCAATTATAATTAGCTTTCCTTTTACTTCCATTCCGCAAATCTAAATATATTTTCATATTCTCAGCCGAAACTTTTTATTTTTTAAAGTAGAAGAACTTTAAAATCAAAAGAATTTTGGATTTTAAAAAAATAAACAGCTTGAATCGTTCAGAAATTCTTAAATTAGCCATCCGAAAATAAAATTTAAAATAATTTAAAATAAAGAGAATGAAAGAAGTTGTTATTGTTTCAGCTGTTAGAACACCAATTGGGTCTTTTTTAGGCGGATTATCTTCCGTTCCGGCTGTTAAATTAGGATCAACGGCTATAAAAGGAGCTTTAAATAAAATTAATTTAGACTCTTCGCTGGTTCAGGAAGTTTTTATGGGAAATGTATTACAAGCGGGAGTTGGACAAGCACCTGCTCGTCAAGCTGCTTTAGGGGCCGGAATTCCAAATACGGTTCCGTGTACAACAGTCAATAAAGTATGTGCTTCAGGAATGAAAGCAGTAATGTTAGCAGCTCAAACTATTAAATGTGGTGATGCGGATATTGTAGTTGCCGGTGGTATGGAAAGTATGTCACAAACTCCTTTTTACAGTATGACAACCCGTTCCGGAAATAAATTTGGAAATACACAATTAATTGATGGAATTTTTAATGATGGACTTCAAGATGCCTATAATAAAGAAGCAATGGGGATTTCGGGTGATAAAACAGCGGAAAAACACGGTATCACGAGAGAGGATCAAGATGCTTTTGCTATGGAATCTTATACACGTTCTTCCAATGCTTGGAAAGAAGGGAAATTTGCGGATGAAATTGTTCCGGTAGAAATTCCGCAGAGAAGAGGTGAACCGATTCTTTTTAGTGAAGATGAAGAATATAAAAATGTAAATTTCTCTAAAATCCCTGAACTACGCCCGGCATTTACAAAAGATGGAACTGTAACTGCAGCAAATGCTTCTACTTTGAACGATGGTGCTTCTGCTTTGATTTTGATGTCAAAAGAAAAAGCAGAAGAATTAGGATTAAAACCTTTAGCTAAAATTCTTTCTTATGGTGATGCTTCACATGAACCGGAATGGTTTACAACAGCTCCGGCAAAAGCAGTTCCAATTGCATTGGGAAGAGCAGGATTACAAACTTCTAATGTTGATTTTTGGGAATTTAATGAAGCTTTTTCCGTAGTAGGAATTGTAAATACTAAAATTTTAGGATTGAATCCTGAAAAAGTGAATGTGAACGGAGGGGCTGTTTCCTTAGGTCATCCGCTTGGGAATTCGGGTTCAAGAATTTTAGTTACCTTAATTAATGTTTTGAAACAAAACGGTGGAAAAATAGGAGGAGCAGGAATTTGTAATGGCGGAGGCGGTGCTTCTGCTATGATTATTGAAAATTTATAAATCATTTTGTAAATAAGTAAGTTTTTGTCACTTATTAAATTAATAAACAGAGAGTTAACTTTATAAGTTGACTCTTTTTTTATTTACTATATGAATCTTTTTTAACTAAAAAATAAAGTATATTTTATATCTAACGATTATTTATGATAAATAACAGTAAAAATTTCTTCTAAAAATGGTTTAAAAAAAAAGAAGTCAAAAAGTAATAATTGATTTTGATTCAATTACTTAGAATGTATGACTATCAAGAATGGTTCTAAACTAAACCAAGAAAAGGTACAGATTGACGTTTTTCATTGTTAAAGCATTTTAACTTTTTTAAATTTGTTTCCATTCAATAACAATATTTCAGCTTTATGGCACAAGAATCTTTATTTCATTCTTCCATTGGAAGAAAATTTACAATGGCATTATCGGCTATTTTCTTGCTGGTATTTCTTTTAATGCACTTTGTTTCCAATTTAATGTCGCTGGTCAGTGCGGAAGCGTTTAATTCTGTATCTCAATTTTTAGGATACAATCCTTTTATTCAATATGTTATGCAGCCCATTTTGATTTTGGGGGTTGTTTATCATTTTGTGATGGGAGTGATTTTAGAGAGCCAAAACAAAAAAGCACGCCCTGTAAAGTATGCAAAAACCAATCCATCTGCCAATTCATCTTGGGCATCCCGAAACATGATTTTGAGTGGAGGAGTGATTTTGGCATTTTTGGTATTGCACTTGGTAGATTTTTGGTGGCCTGAAATCAACCACAAATATGTAGAGGCTTTGCCGGAAGATCCTAATCGTTACTATGATGAATTGCTACACCGATTTTCCAATCCGGTTCGGGTAGGTGTGTATGTATTTGCTTTCTTTTTATTGATGTTGCATTTATTGCACGGATTCCAGTCAGCATTTCAATCTGTGGGAGCTAATCACCGAAAATATACACCGTTCATTAAATCATTTGGAAAAATTTTCGCAATCGTAATTCCGGTTGGATTTATGCTGATTGCTATTATCAATTACTTAAAAACTATCTTATAATGAGTAAATTAAATTCAAAAATACCAAAAGGACATATTTCTGAAAAATGGAGCAATTGGAAAGCCGATTTGCGGATGGTTTCTCCGAATAACCGCGACAGAATTGAAATTATAGTGGTAGGAACCGGTTTGGCAGGAGGTTCTGCAGCTGCAACTTTAGCAGAAATGGGGTATAGAGTCAAAGCTTTCTGTTACCAAGATTCACCTCGTCGTGCACACTCAATTGCTGCACAAGGAGGGATTAACGCTGCTAAAAATTACAAAGGAGATAATGACTCGGTGTACCGATTGTTTTATGATACAGTAAAAGGAGGAGATTATCGTTCTCGTGAAGCTAATGTTCACCGATTAGCAGAAGAATCGGCTAATATTATTGACCAATGTGTGGCACAAGGAGTTCCATTTGCCCGGGATTATGGCGGATATTTGGATAATCGTTCTTTTGGAGGAGTACAAGTAAGTCGTACTTTTTATGCGAAAGGGCAAACCGGACAGCAATTGTTATTAGGAGCATATTCTGCTATGAATCGCCAAATTGGTTTGGGAAGAATTCAAATGTTTAATCGTCACGAAATGTTGGATTTGGTTGTAGTAGATGGAAAGGCAAGAGGAATTATTGCTCGAAATTTAATCACCGGCGAAATTGAAAGACATTCGGCTCATGCTGTTGTAATTGCCTCAGGAGGTTATGGGAATGTTTATTTCTTATCAACCAATGCAATGGGTTCCAATGTAACAGCCGCTTGGAAAATTCATAAAAAAGGAGCTTATTTTGCCAATCCTTGTTATGTTCAGATTCACCCGACTTGTATTCCGGTTCATGGTTCCAATCAGTCAAAATTAACTTTGATGTCAGAATCTTTGCGTAATTCCGGTCGAATCTGGGTACCAAAAAAGAAAGAAGATGCTGTGGCAGTTCGTGAAGGGAGATTAAAAGCACGTGATATTCCGGAAGAAGACCGCGATTATTATTTAGAAAGAAGATACCCTGCATTTGGGAATTTAGTACCTCGAGACGTAGCTTCCCGTGGAGCAAAAGAACGTTGTGATGCCGGATTTGGAATTGAAAATAACGATACTAAAGAAGGCGTTTTCTTGGATTTCTCAACTGAAATTAAAAAGAAAGGAAGAGAAACTGCTTTTGCACAAGGAAATCACAATCCTACGGATGCTGAAATTGAAGATTTAGGTAAAAAGTGGATTGAAGACAAATACGGAAACTTATTCCAAATGTATCAAAAAATCACCGATGAGAATCCTTATGAAACCCCGATGAAAATTTATCCGGCAGTTCATTATACAATGGGTGGAGTTTGGGTAGATTACAATTTGATGAGTACCATTCCGGGTTGTTATGTGTTAGGAGAAGCGAATTTTTCTGATCACGGAGCTAATCGTTTGGGAGCATCTGCATTGATGCAAGGTTTGGCAGATGGTTATTTTGTATTACCTTATACGATTGCCGATTATTTAGCAGACGATATTCGAACCGGAGCTATTCCGACCAATACACCGGAATTTGAAGAAGCAGAAAAAGCAGTAAGAGATAAAATAAACCGATTGATTAATAATAAAGGAACTCATTCGGTAGATAGTTTTCATAAGCGTTTGGGTCATATTATGTGGAACAAAGTAGGAATGGCTCGTAATGCAAAAGGATTGGAGGAAGCAATCGGAGAAATTAAAGCATTAAGAGAAGAATTTTTCAGAGATGTTTATGTTCCGGGTGATGCGGAAGAGTTCAATCCTGAATTAGAAAAAGCTGCCCGGGTTGCTGACTTTTTAGAGTTAGGACAATTGATGGCGATGGATGCACTACAAAGAAAAGAATCTTGTGGTGGACACTTCCGTGAAGAATATCAAACGGAAGAGGGAGAAGCACTTCGTGATGATGAGAATTTTGCTTTTGTTGCCGCTTGGGAATACAAAGGAGAAGACATTACACAGGAAGTAATGCATAAAGAAGAGTTGAAATTTGAATTCATCGAATTAAAACAAAGAAGTTATAAATAATTAGATTTTGAATTAAAATTTAAAAATCTAAAGTCAAAAACCTAAGATTATGGCATCAAAAAATATAAATGTTACTTTGAAAATTTGGAGACAAAAAGACTCCAAAGCCAGAGGACAAATGGAAACATATAAATTGGACAATGTTTCTACTGACAGTTCTTTTTTGGAAATGTTAGATCAGTTAAATGAACAATTAATCGAAGAACGTAAAGATCCGGTCGCCTTTGATCATGATTGTCGTGAAGGAATTTGCGGAATGTGTTCTTTATATATCAACGGTCGTCCTCACGGTCCGGATACCGGAATTACGACTTGTCAATTGCACATGCGAATGTTTGATGATGGTGATACTATTTACATTGAACCTTGGAGGTCAGTAGCTTTTCCGGTTATTAAAGATTTGGTTGTAGATCGCTCTTCTTTTGACAGAATTCAACAAGCCGGAGGTTATGTTTCGGTTGGAACATCAGGAAATACCGTGGATGCAAACAGTATTCCGGTCAATAAACAAGATGCAGACGATGCTTTTGATGTAGCGACTTGTATTGGTTGTGGAGCTTGTGTTGCAGCTTGTAAAAACGGTTCTGCCATGTTGTTTGTAAGTGCAAAAGTTTCTCAATTTGCATTATTGCCACAAGGAAAAGTAGAAGCTTCTCGTCGTGTTCAAAACATGGTGGCTCAGATGGATGAAGAAGGTTTTGGAAATTGTACCAATACCGGAGCTTGTGAAGTAGAATGTCCGAAAGGAATATCCTTAGAAAGCATTGCCCGAATGAATCGGGAATATTTGAATGCGAAAATTATTTCAAAAGAATAAGTAAAAAACAAACAAGAACAGAAAGCCATAAATTTCAAAAAGAAGTTTGTGGCTTTTTTTTATAATTTGATTATGATTTCATAAATAAGAAAAAATAGAATAATTATTTTTATTAAAAACTTTCATTTTATTGTATTTTCGTTGAATGGAATTAAATAGAATATTTGAAAACAATCAAAAATGGATTGGGGAAAACTTAAAAACCGATCCGAATTACTTTGAGAAATTAGCAGAAGGACAAAATCCGGAGGTTTTGTTTATTGGCTGTTCCGACAGTCGTGTTACAGCAGAAGAGTTGATGGGACTTCATCCGGGTGAAGTTTTTGTTCATCGGAATATTTCCAATATGGTTATCAGTATCGATTTGAATATGAACAGTGTAGTCGATTATGCGGTGAATTATTTAAAAGTAAAACATATTGTTATTTGTGGTCATTATTTTTGTGGTGGGGTGAAAGCGGCTATGGAAGCTAAGGATTTAGGTATTTTGAATCCATGGTTGAGAAATATTCGAGATGTTTACCGAATTCATAAAGATGAATTGAAAACTATTCAGAATGAAACTGAGCGTTATAATCGTTTGGTTGAATTGAACGTACAAGAACAATGCATTAACTTAATTAAAATTGCATCGGTTCAAAAAGCATATAAACAAAGAGATTTACACGTTTATGGATGGGTTTTTGACATTCATTCCGGAAAATTAATTGATTTGAAAATTGATTTACCCAAAGAATTAGAAGAAATAATGGAAATTTATGATTTAGGAAAAGAAGATTAAAAATCTTTAATCACTCAGAAAATAAAAATACCTGCTAAATTCTTTAACAGGTATTTTTTTGATAAAAAATGATAAATTGCTTATAAATCTTTTTTATTAAATTTTCGTAAGGACAATAAAAGTGGAATTATAATCCATAAAAGTAAAACGAAATAAGTAACAAAAGAACCGCTTGAACCTGTGAAGCTTTGCTTAAATACTGCGGTTGTAGCACCCATTAGAGCAGAAATATCCATTTGCAATAAAGAAACAATCCGAACTAAATCTACCGGATTTAAAATACTTAAAACCACAATCAGATTTTCCAAAGGATAATCCAATAATTGGAACAATAAAAACAGTACTAATCCATCAAACAGTAAAGTGAAAAACAGCCAAATGATGAGTGAAGCACCAATTCCTTTCGTTTTATCTTTGATGTAAACCGATGAAAGTAAGGAAATTGACACAAAAATAATGGACAAAAGTAATCCGGTGATAATCATGGTGAATCCGGTAATATTCGGTGAAAAAATAAGAATCGGAATGGCACAACCAATTAAAAAGGCAATACAAAGAGCAAAACTTAATCCTAAGAATAAACTGAGCCATAAAGTTTTGCGCTTAATGGGTTGAGCAGCTAAAAGTTCGATGAATTCAGATGAGTTGTAAATATAAATCGTTGAAAACATGACGCTCACCAAGGGAATTAAGCTTAAATTCAAAGTGAGTAAACTCATTAAACTTTTTTCAGGAATATCTTCCATGAGAAATAATCCCATTGAAAAAAGCAATAAAAAAACGGTATAAGTAATTACGATTTTATTTCGTAAAATATCGGCAATGACGTATTTGATTACTTTTTTCATAATTAATTGTTAGTTGATGCTTGGTTACTCATAATATGTGCAATGGCTTCTGATAAATTTGTTTTTTGTGTATCGGATTTTAATTTTTCCAATGATTTATCAAAAATAATTTTACCTTCTTCCATATAAATTACTTGATTTACAATATTATCTAATTCACTTAAAATGTGAGAAGTAATTAGAATCAATTTTCCTTTGTCTCGTTCTTTCAGAATTTTTTCTTTCAGAATTAAGGTGGATAAAGGGTCTAAACCGGCAGTAGGTTCGTCTAAAATAAGTACTTTCGGAGAAAATAAAAACGCCAAATGAGCACTTACTTTTTGCCGGGTTCCGCCCGATAAAGTTCCCATTCGCTTGTTTAAAATATCGTATAATTGATAACTTTTGTACAAATCACGGTCAATTTGTTCCGGTTTTTCATCTCGCAAATCTTCAATCATTTCTAAAACTTGTCCTACTGTCATATTTTCCGGATAACGCCCGATTTGTGGCATATAACCAATATGATTACGGTATTTCCAATCTTTTTGGATGGGTTGATTCATGAATTCTATTTCTCCCGAATTGGGCACTACCATGCCTAAAATATTTTTAATTAAAGTTGTTTTTCCACAAGCATTCGGGCCGATGAGCGCAATGATATTCCCTTCGTTCAATTCTAAATTAATATTTTTTAGAACATGGAATTTATCAAAATACTTATTAAGATTTTTAAATTGTATCATGAAAGTATGATTTTATTTTTTTTCATTTTGGGTGTTGTATCTTTAATATTTTCAGGAGTTAAGCTTGGAATTAAATTTTCAGCTTTGTCCATTAATTTCACAAAAAAACTTCTGAAAAGCATAAGTGCACCCGGATTTCTTTCAATAACTATCGAATAAAAAGTAATGGGACGATAGGGGATATCACCAATTCCGTCTCGGTTTAAATCGTATCCTTCGTATTTGTCCCAATAATTTCCATTTAAAGATTTTACGACTAAACTCCCATTAGTTGCTAAATCAAAAGTATTGGCAATAAAGTTATTATTATCAACAACAGCATCACTACTACTTGCATTTATTTTCATTGCCCAACCATTTTTCGAGAAATTATTTTCTTTTATTATAATTCGGTTGGCACCATCTGCATAAATGGCGGTCGTATTATTTTCAAATGAATTTTGGAAAATCTCACTATCGTCAATTTCTTTTAAAAGTAGTCCGTAAGCAGCATTCCCCCAACTTTTAGCAAAAACGTTATGGTACATTTTCACTCGTTTACTGTACATAACCGCAACGCCGGCTCCGTTTCCGTTGAATTCATTTTTTTCAAATAAATTATCGTGAGAAAACATAAAGTGCATGCCGTAACGACTGTTGTTAATGCTGTGATTATTTTCAATGTGTGAATTTTTCACAAATTCCAAATAAATCCCATCCCGATGACCTTTTATGGTATTGTTTTTCAAAGTCATGTGATTAGATTTCCAGATATGAATACCGTTGGCAGATGCTCTTCCGGCTATTTTCTCTGCAAATAAATCATTGCCGATATAGGAAATGTAACTGGAATTAATGGTATGAATTCCAAAGAAATTATTTTTAAATCGACAATTTTGTATGAGTATATTTTTGGAATTTTTAATTTTCAGAGCTGCAATATCATTAAAATTTGATTGACCGGAATTAGTGAATAATAAACCGATAAGGGTAACATTATCACTCTCCACGGTTAGATTTTCGTATTTTCTTTCACCATCAATTTCAGGGAAATTTTCACCAATAATTGTAACAGCCTTGTTTAAGTGCAATTCAGCTTCTTTGTAATGCCCGGAACGAACAAGTATAGTATCACCGTCTTCTGCCTGTTCAAAGGCAATTTTTAAGGTTTTATCTTTTGAATTGGGTTCAACAATAATGGTTTTAGCATAAATAAAACCGGACGACAATACTAAAAAAAACAGTTTATAATTCATTTTCGATTTTCCAAAGTGAATTATAAACTGTTTAAAAGTTTGAAACAAAGATTGAAGTGAATTGTGTAAATCTAT
The DNA here is from genome assembly GCA_034002605.1 of Weeksellaceae bacterium. GTDB lineage: Bacteria > Bacteroidota > Bacteroidia > Flavobacteriales > Weeksellaceae > Moheibacter. The sequence continues at coordinate 16,307 of JAVFAE010000003.1, forward strand.
CGAAATCAATTTTGTAGTTATCATAAATATAAAATTAATGTTGTGCATTAAGGAAGTCAGACCATTTTAAAATCTCACCCGAATGTTCAGTGTGGTATTTATGTAGTTCTTCTTCTTTTTCAAATGCAGCAATATTGGCCCCCATTGGGCTTTGTAATTTTTCGTTATAAAGTAAAAAGCTTTTTTCAGCACGAATTAAATGTTCCGGATTTGAAAAATCGACTAACCAAATGGAATGAACTTGATCCTCCGGGACGATTTCATCTTCCAAAAATCCGTTAACACAGTGCATATCGTCAAATTTATAAACTCTTCCTTTTTTGGTTAGAACTTCTGCTCCAAATCGGGAATCACTAATGGTCATTTTGCAATAATCACAGTCATCGTTTCCAAAGTCAATGGCTTTTGGCTCTATGGTACAGGCACTTACTAAGAACCCAATACAAGCAAAATTTAGCAGTAATTTCCAATTCATATTTTTTTCTTTTTAAATTTTGTCTCTATAGCTAAGGTAGCTCCCATAATGAAAGTTGCTAAGAACACCATCCATCCTCCAATTGCCGGAATGGAATAGGCACCAAAGTTAAGTAATTGTTTAAATCCAATCATAGGGGGTTGATAGGTCATTCCGGGGACTTTAATGGGTGCAGCCGGATCTAAATTGTGACCATAGTCGTATAACCACAAATAAAAATCTATTATAACACCGATTCCAAATAGTGCAAAACCGATTATCCAGATATAATAAAGCCATTTTTTGTTGATTAATGATACAAGTAAACCCAAAACAGCAAAGAATCCTAATAAGTAAGGTAATACAGTAAATTCAATGAAATCTTCAGCATGTAATTCTTTCATTCCAATGTAGTGATTTAGTCCATTGATAATTTCAACTTCACCACTTAATTTATCAGCATGAATATACATTTCCAATCCTTCAGGATATTGGGGAGCAGTTAATTCTATTTTCCAAATTGGCAAGAAAATAACGACAAATAAGATAATTCCCGCTAATGCGCTAAATAGTCTTGTAATTCCTTTTAGGTTTGATTTTTTTTCTGAGGACATAATTTTTTTATTTAAAAATGGGTTGCATCTTTTTGTTGATTTTCAGATGCAACCCAATGATTTATAGCTTATGTAAAAGGATTGCTATTCTGCTTTTGGTGCATTGTCACCTGTTCCGTAGCGGAGTGGGACGTTGCTTCCGGCTGGCGAAACCCTTACATAACCCTGCATTTCCTGATGCAGTGCACTACAGAAATCCGTACAATAAATAGGTGTAATTCCTACTCGTGTTGGTTTCCATTTTAAAGTTCTGGTTTCTCCCGGAAGGATAAGAATTTCGGAGTTATTGTTACCCATTACAGCAAATCCGTGCGGTAAATCCCAGTCTTGCTCTAAGTTAGTAACGTGGAAATAAACTTCGTCTCCCATTCTGATTCCTTCAATGTTGTCCGGTGTAATATGAGTACGGATTACCGTCATGTAAACATCTACACGGTTTCCGTTTCTAACTATTTTGGTTTGATCTTCTCCTTGTGTTACGTAAGGGTGATTGTTTTCTTCAATCGCATAAATACGTTTTTGTTTGTCAACCAATAAAGAAGCAGGAACAATTTGAGCATAGTGCGGTTCTCCGATAGTCGGGAAGTCTAATAAAAGTTCCATTTTTTCTCCTGAAATGTCAAATAATTGAGCACTTTGTGCTAATTCCGGTCCTGTAGGTAGGTATCGGTCTTTTGTGATTTTGTTCCAAGCCACTAAATATTTACCAAAAGGTTTGGCAGTATCTCCACCGGCAACAGTTAAGTGACCTGTTGAATAATACGTAGGTTGTCTGTCAATCACTTCTAAAGTTTTAACATTCCATTTTACAACTTCTGAAGAAACGAAGAAAGAAGTATAAGCATTTCCGTCTGCGTCAAATTCAGTGTGTAATGGACCTAATCCCGGTTTTTGAACTTCTCCGTGTAAAACAGCATCGTAATTCAATACAGGAATTCCGTCAAAATCTCCTTCATAATTTTTTTCTTCGATAGCTTTCATCATTTTTGAGAATGAGAATACCGGAATCAAAGAAGCTAATTTACCACTACCTACAAAATATTCTCCTGTCGGGTCAACGTCAGTTCCGTGTGGAGATTTAGGACAAGGAATATAATAAGCGAATCCCTCATCAATTAAATCCACAACATCTAAAACAGTAACTTCTGTCATCATAGTAGAAGTAGCCATGTGTTTGTGTTCGTCATACACGTTGTGTGCATATTGTGTTTTCACTTTTCTTCCTTTTCCGGCAGCGGCTAATTCGGCTGCTTTTTTCCAGTTAACAGCTAAGATAAAGTCTTTATCTCTTTGAGAAGCATTTACTTCTAATAGCGTATGGGCTTTTTCAGTGTTATAGGAAGAGAAGAAGAACCATCCACTACTTGGACCTTTACCTGTATGGCTTAAATCGTAGTTAACCGGTGGAGTTTTCAATTGAAAATCAATATTCATTCTTCCTGTTTGTGGATCTACCTTAATAAAGGAGATAGCTCCACTGAATTTCTCAGCGTACGAACTAATTGGAATATCTCCATTTTCATCATCAAAAGGAACACTGAAACGAGTACCTGCTACTACATATTCTGTGTTTTCCGTAATAAACGGCGAGGAGTGATTTCCGGCTGAATTTGGGATTTCAATGATTTCAGCTGTTGTAAAAGTAGTTAAATCCAAACGAGCCACACGTGGTGTGTTATTTTCGTTAGCAAATAACCATCTACCGTCATTTTCTCCATTTGTTTGAGAAACCGCCAAGTGGTGTTGGTCTCCCCAAGGAATGAATCCATGTGAGGTATTCAACATTGGGATTGTTTCTTCACTGTAACCATAACCTGTTTCCGGGTCTTGTGAGAAAACGGGTAATACTTTAAATAAACGTCCGGACGGAATTCCGTAAACGGCAACCTGCCCACTAAAGCCACCTGAAGTAAAGGAATAAAATTCATCATATTCTCCCGGAGCTACATAAACTTTCTGTGCTGCATCACCACTCACGGCAGTTCCTACCGTCTTGGGCTTACATCCTGTTAGCATTGCAAGTGATGCAAGTGCTGATAATCCAATTAATTGTACTCTTTTCATTTCATATATTTTTGGAAATTATTATTCAATCTATTTTGCACCATCAATTTGACGCATGTATTCTAATATTTCACGTGCATCGGTGTCACTTAAACTTTGATCAGGCATACGAACCAAACATAATTCTAACTGGGTTTGTAATTCCGGATCTACATCAATCATCGGATCAGGATTTGTGATAAAATTCATAATCCAGTAAGGGGTGTGTTTTTCTGTTACGCCTTTCCATCCCGGTCCAACTAAACGTTCGTCTGTAATTTTGTGGCAAGAAGTACATTTTACATCTGCAATTTGTTTTCCTGCATCGGCCATTTCTTGACTAAATGTACTAACATCTACATTCGACTCATCGAATTTACCTAAACCTCTTTTTGGGTCGTAATTTTCACCTGATTGAGGGTTGTTGTCTGTTGTGCTTACAGCCGGACTGCCACTACTTGGTTTTTTATCATCTCCACAGGCATAAATGGTGGCGATAGCTACTAAACCGATTGCTAAAATTCTTAATTGTTTCATCCTTTTACATTTAATTTTGTGGGTTCTGTTTAAACTGTGAATTCAACTAAACATAATGATGAACCCATTTTCATTATATTTTAGTCATTCTGATTAAATAAAATGATTTAATTTTTTTATTTTTATCCAAAAATTATATTTAATGAGGCTAAATATAATGTGATTTTTTCAATAAAAAAATAAATCTGTTTCTGTTTGTTCAGAATTATTCTTCTTTTTATTTCAACTTTTTAAACGCACATAAAGATAGAGTATAAAAACACTTTTTTATCTTTTTACTAATTTTTAGCGAAATTAGGCTAAATTACCTTCCAATATCTATGACTCAAGTCATAATCTCTATCTGATTTTTGTTAGTGATAAAATTCATAGTATTGTCATCTGTAAGATACTACTACTTTCAGGAAGTATTTAAAAGGCTCAATTGGTATAATTCATTGAAATTGTATATTTGTCAAAATTTTGGTACATGAAAAATCTTTTTAAAATTTCAATTTTCACATTGTTAAGTTTTGCTGTTTTATCTTGTGAAAAATCCGAAAAAGAAAACCCGAAACAAGTAAATGTTTCTACAGAAAAAAATTCAGATTTGGAGCAAGATGCATTGACTATGGAAAACAGTAAAGGTGAAAGTATTGATGTGATTTACTTCGCAAAAGGGGATAAGGTAGCGGTTAAAATTCGTCTGAATGATAAAGAAATTGAGTTACTTCCACAGGGTACAACTTCTTCCGGAAATCCTTTTTTCTCAAATGATGAATACACTTGGGAAATGGGTGGAGGCATAGAATCAGGGAGATTATCCATTCAGGGAGGAGAACCAGTAAGTTTTAGAGTAATAGCACAATAAATTTCTCTGAAAATTAATAATTTAACAACCAACTTTAACCCAAATGATTCAAATTTTAATTAAATCATTTAATCGTGCTTATTATTTAGATCGCTGTTTACAAAGTATTCAAAAATTCGTAAAAGGAGATTATGAAATCATTGTTTTAGATGATGGAACGCCTGAGAAATATTTGAATAAAATTCGGAAAAAATACCCGGAAGTAGAGATTCAGCTTTCATCACAATATAGTAGAAAAATAAAAGCCATTCAGGAAAATTTGGAAACCGGAAAGGAAATTAATGGTTTTCAAATTCCAACAAATTTATGGTACAATGCCGTGAAAAATGCTTCGGATTATGTTTTGGTAACGGAAGATGATGTATGGTTTACCGAAGAAATTAATTTAAGTGAATTGGCAAATGAAATGCAAGAAAACACTATTCATTTAGTGAAAATAGGTCGAATGAAAAGCAATGTTTCAGCAGATGTACAATCAATTACTTCTACCATTTATTTAAGTACACCTAAGAATTTATGGACAGCTCCGCCATTTTTGATGGATTGGTTTATGTTCAATAAATTTAAGTTTTTTTCTATTTTGTACCGATTAAAATTGGTAGATAATCAAACCAAAAGAGAATATTGGCAATTGAATTCTATTTTAATGGGATTTTGGAGAAAAGATTATTGGCTTTATGTATGGAAGGATATAGGAGAAAAAGTAGATGAAGAAATGCAATTGAAAAATGCAGTACTTTGGTACCGAAAAAACAAAAGAAATCAAAATTTGATCGGCACAACGAAAACCAACCATTTAAAAACAACTTTTCAATCATCGGCTACCAACTCTTACCATCAATACGGATTTAATTTTGATGTAAATTATTTTAATTATTTGATGAATGAAGCTTGGTTAAAAGATGAATTAGATAGTTTTCAGAATTTCCCAAAAGATTTTTCTCTGTCTTATTTTGAACAATTTTTAGATGAAAAAGTTGATAAAAAAGCATTTCATTCCTGGGTAGAGAAATTCAAAGAACAATATAGAAAGACAGGAGCGGAGGTAGATTAAATAAAAACTTAAAATGGTCAAAAAAATCAAAATAGTATTTCGTCTTCGTTCTTTGGAAATGGGAGGTGTAAATAAAGTATTGATTGATATACTAAATCATCTTCCAAAAGAAAAGTTGGATTTAACGATTTTAGTGAATTTATTTCAAGGCGAATTACGTAATGAAATTCCTAAAAACATAAAACTTATTAAAATAGCTAAAGGAAAGGAAGATTTCAGTAAAAACTTGTTGATTCAAAAATTACAACTGATTTTTAGAGCTTTAAAATTAAAATTATTGCATCATTTTTCTTTTTTGATGAAGTATTATTATAAAGAGAATTATGATATAGAAATTGCTTTTGGTCGTGCTGAATTAGAAATGGTTTTAAAAAGTCCACAAAAAAACTCTAAAAAAATTGCTTGGGTACACTGGGAATTTTCTCATGAGCCGGAATTGAACCAATCCGATTTGCTTATTGAGCGTTTAAAACAATTTGACCACGTAGTTTTTTGTTCCGATAATGTAAGAAGACAAGTGAAAGAATTGTATGGATTTGAATTTCCAAGTTCATCGGTAATTCCCAATGTTATTCACCCTCAAGAAATTTTGGATAAGAGTATTGAAAAACGGGATGATTTACCCAAATTTAATGATGATTTATTCACTTTTGTTTCTGTTGGAAGAGTAAAGAACGGAAAAGGTTATCCACTTTTATTAGAAATCCATAAAAATTTAATTAATCAAGGTTTTTTTCATAGAATTATCATTGTAGGTGATGGTGATAAATTAGTTGAATTAAAAGAAAAAGCAAAAGAATTAGGAATAAATAATACTTTTGTGTTAATAGGAAATAAAAATAATCCGTTTCCTTATATTGTTAATTCTGATTGTTTTATATTGCCTACTCAAAGTGAAGCCTACCCTTTATCCATCAAAGAAGCTTTGCTTTTAGGAATTCCGGTTTTAGCAACTGATGTTGGTGGAATGAGTGAAATTTTAACAGATGGAATAGATGGATTATTGATGAAATATGACAAAAAAGATATAGAAGAAAAAATGAAATTTTTATTGAATAATTCCATTTTATTTTCTCAATTAAAATCAGGTGCAGCACAAGCAAAAAATAAGTTTGAAATAGAAGCAGTTTATCAAAAAATAGAAAAACTTTTAACCAATTAATAATGGATTGTAAAATAACTATTATTACTCCAACTTATAATCGAGTTCATACTTTAGAAAGAGTTTATGAGTCAATTGTTAATCAATCTTTTAAACAATTAAAGTGGTTGATTATGGATGATGGTTCTACGGATGGAACAGAGAAATTGGTTAGAAAATTTCAAGATGAAAAATTGATTGAAATAGACTATTTTTGGCAAGAGAATCAACATAAATTTCATACAGTTTTTGATGGTGTAAAAAAAGTAATTACTCCCTATTTTGTGATTTGGGATTCAGATGATAAATATCCAAAAAATTCTTTGGAGATACTTTATAACGAAGTTTCAAAATTACCAAAAGATGGAAGTTTCATCACAGCCTTAGGTTTATCGGCGTACGAAAATGGAGAAATTGTAGGTGATAGATTTCCGGAAAATTTGAAAGAAGGTAGTGTATTAGAAATGCGGTACAAACACCAAATAAAAGGAGACAAAAATGGTATTTTCATCACGAAGATATATAAAGAAGTCTTAGCAAAATTGAATTTATTAACTTATAAAAAAGGGGTTTATATTCCCTACAGTGTTTTTTATAATTTGTATGATTCCTTGGGTTATAAAACACGATTTATCAATCAAGTTATTCGTTTTTATATGTTTGATGAAGCAGATGCAGCCTCAGTTTCAAACACTCGTAGTTCAGGTAAAAACCAATATGGATTAATGATTGGACACCTTTCATTTGTCAATGATTACGGTCGTCAATTAGATATATATCCAAAAGCCAAGATTAGAAACATCATCGGTTATCAGGTATATGCTTTCGCCGAAAAAACACCAATTTTTGAAATTAATAAAAAACTGAAACATTTCAGATTTTTAGCTTTTTTACTGCTACCTTTCTCTTATCTCTTTTATTTACTTAAAATTAAAAATAATGGATTGTAGTAATTTCAACTAATAATAAAAAGAATGCTTTTTAATTCTATCAGCTTTGCAATTTTCTTTCCTATTGTTTTCATGATCTATTGGATTTTAGGAAAGAAGAGCTATAAATGGCAAAATATATTTTTATTACTCGCTAGTTACTATTTTTACGGATGTTGGGATTGGCGATTTGTGTTTTTATTAGCGTTTTCCACAGCATTGGATTATTACTCCGGAATCAAAATTCATGAAGCTCAAAATAGAAGTTTAAAGAAGACATGGTTGATTATTTCAGTTGGTCTTAATCTCGGTTTTTTGGGTTTCTTTAAATATTATAATTTCTTTATTGATTCTTTTGTTGATTTAATTGAAAAAATTGGGTTTCAAGCGCATTTACCAACTTTAAGCATTATACTACCTGTTGGAATCTCATTTTATACTTTTCATGGTTTATCCTATGTTTTTGATATTTATAATGATAAGATAAAACCAACGAGAAATATAGTAAACTATACTCTTTTTGTAAGTTTCTTCCCGCTTTTAGTTGCTGGTCCAATTGAAAGAGCCACACATTTACTTCCTCAAATAAAGCGAGCGAGAGTTTTTACTTATGAACGAGCTACAGATGGTATGCGACAAATCCTCTGGGGTTTATTTAAAAAAATGGTGATTGCTGATAATGCTGCAATTTATGCCAATGCAATTTTTGCTAACTACGAAACTGCTTCAGGAAGTGAATTATTTTTAGGTGCTGTTTTCTTTACTTTTCAAATTTATGGAGATTTTTCCGGATATTCTGACATTGCTCTGGGTACAGCTCGAATGCTAGGATTTGATTTATTGAAAAACTTTAATTTCCCCTATTTTTCAAGAGACATCGCTGAGTTTTGGAGAAGGTGGCACATATCTCTTTCTTCTTGGTTCAAAGATTACTTATATATTCCATTAGGTGGAAGTAAAGGTGGAAATTGGATGCGGATTCGTAATACATTTATCATTTTTCTAGTTAGTGGATTCTGGCATGGTGCCAATTGGACTTTTATTGTTTGGGGCGGACTAAACGCCTTATTCATCATGCCTTCTATCATCATGAAAACCAATCGGAACCATTTGGACATTGTAGCTAAAGGTAAAATTATCCCATCTTTAAAAGAAGGAATTCAATTAATGATTACATTTAACTTGGCTGTTTTTGCCTGGATATTTTTCAGGGCAGAATCTGTCAGTCATGCTTTTGGTTATATTGGCAATATGTTTAACAGAAGTTTATTTTCATTTCCAAGTTTAACTAAAGCAGCTATGGCAACTCTGATTCTCATTGGTTTTATGTTAATAATCGAATGGTTTGGTCGTGAAAACAATTATGGGATTGAAAAGACATTTCTGAAAACAAATCGTTTAGTTCGATGGTGCTTTTATGGATTTATTATTTTATTAATCGGATTATTTATGCAGACCAAAGAAAGTCCATTTATTTACTTTCAATTCTAACTATATGAAAAAATTTATCATCCATCTTTTAAGCTTCTCGGTTTTTGCACTGTTTTTCTATGTGATAGGTTTGGCACTATGGAGTTGGATTATGCCTAATTATATGGCTAAAAATGTACGAAACTGCATTGGTTGTTACGGACATTTAAATACACGAATCAAAGAAATTCCGAATTACAAAGATATAGACATCCTTATTTTAGGTTCATCTCACGCTTATCGCGGATTTGACACAAGAGTTTTCAAAAAACACGGAATCAATGCATTCAATTTAGGTTCCAGTGCTCAATCTCCTATTCAAACTTATATATTGCTCAATCAATATTTAGATGAACTGAACCCCAAATTAGTTGTTTTAGAGGTATATGCAGGTGTTTTAGAGCTAGACGGAGTCGAATCTTCATTGGACTTAGCCGCCAATAATAAAATGGATAAATACTATTATCAAACACTAAAAGACATAAGAAATCTTCAAACCTATAATTCAACGATTTATGGAACTTTTAGAGAATTATTTCATTTGAATGATAATTTCAAAGAAGATTCGATTCAAGAAGAAAGTCGATATATAAAAGGAGGTTATGTTGAGTCTGAATACAAACAAAATCCTTTGTTGGAAGAAAAAACTTCTAAATGGATTATAAACTCAGTTCAAATTCATTATTTAGATAAAACAATAAATTTACTAAAAGATAAAAACATTGATTATATTTTGGTTCAAACGCCAATTAGTAAAAAACTATATGAAGCTAAAACCAACAATAAAGAAATAGACAGTTTGTTGAGTTCTAAAGGAAAGTATTTCAGTTTTCAAAATAAAATTGAATTAAATGATACAACTGATTTTTATGATAGCAACCATTTAAATCAGAAAGCGGTAGAAAGATTTAGTGAAATGTTTATTCAGTTTTTAAAAAATAGAAATCTAATTTCTAAATTATAAACAAAACAATTTTAGAATAATATTTTAAAGTAAATATTTTATGTATCGAAAGAAAATCCTCATACGAATCGGTTCTTTACGCCATGGTGGTGCCGAAAAGGTATTGGTTACTTTTTTGAAGAACTTGCCTTCTGATAAATATGAAATTGATTTGTTGCTCAATTTGTATTCTGGGAAATACCTTTCTGAAGTGCCGAATTGGGTAAATATATTGTATATCAACAAAGGCGAAATGATTACCACTAATAGGATTCAGGACATTCCTCAAAAAGCTTTTCGTGTGATTTATCAAAAAATCCTGAAAACTTTTCCTTCTCTTTTGTACAAATTCATTTTAAAAAACAAACAATACGATATAGAATTTGCTGCCATTCATGGATTTAGAGATGAAATTTTAAATTCTCCACAAAAAAAATCAAAAAAAGTAGTTTGGATTCATAATGATTTACGAAAAACAGAATTCCATGATTATACCGATAAAGAAATTCGAAAATTTTTTGGGTTCGATAAAATTTTAGTGATTTCTGAACAAATTCAAAACGATTTTGAAAATCTTGCAACGACCGAGGATGAGAAAAATAAAATAATTAGAATCTATAATCCATTGGATACA
>JAVFAE010000004.1:0-25942 GCA_034002605.1 Weeksellaceae bacterium
AAATGCAGTTGTAATTCCCTGTTCTTTCAACAATTTTAAATCGTTCAGATTTCGATTTACTTCTTTTTTTAATGCTATTTCTATCTCTTTTTCGGAAAGTACAACCGGTTTTCTTTTGTTTTTTCTTCGTATTACAAAGAAAAGTAAAACAAAAGCTATACTTCCAAGACCAATTAGCCAAAGCCGATTTGGTGATTGTGAAACTGAATCGACCACCTGATTTTTCACTTCTTTTATTCGCTCCGGAAAAACATTGGCAATATTTGTTTCAGTAAAATTTTCTGTTGGATTTAGTTCTTCAGAATTTTCATTTTTGGCAATAACTGAATCCTTTGAAGGAGGTAAAGGACCGTCCACTTGTAAAGTAAAAGCATCACTTTTAAGTTGAACATACTTTTCTTTATCCGGATTAAAAAAGCTAAATTCAACAGGCGGAATGGTATATTTTCCACCATATTGCGGAACGAAAATTTGATTTTTTATTAATTTCCCTTTCATTCCACTTGGACGAATTTCATAAGCATCTCTTATTTTAGGTGAGAAACCCTTCAAATGTTCTTCCGGACTTTCAATATCCGGCATTTTCAAAGTATTAAAATTCCCGGAACCGATGATTTCTACTTCTAATTGAACACTTTCATTTGACTTTAATTGCTTTTTGGAAATAGATGTATTCATCGTAAAATCACCAACAGCACCACTGAAGTTTTTAGGTTTTTTATCAGGTAAATTTTTGGTATTTAATTTAATATCATTAGAAGTCAATGTAACACTTTCCATACCGAAATAACCCGAAACCAATACATCAATAGAAAATGGGGAAATAGCAATTTCTCCATTTTTTTGTGGAAAAACAACGTAACGTGCAATTTCTTTAGATATAAAAGTAGTTCCGTTGATTAGTACTTGTTTTTCATTATTATCCGGTCTTTCACTTACATATTTTACAATTAAATCATTAAAATCCGGTTCTTTAAAATTCCTCATTCGGTTCAGTAACGGATAATCACGGGCATAAGCTCTGACAACCAAAACGACTTCCTGATTTAAAAACGGATTTTCATTGGAAATTTCGGTCATGATAAATGCGCCTTGTACACGTTGCCCGGATGGAACGGTTTCTTTCAATCCTTTTTTTACCGTAATTTTTATAGGATCTGATTTAAGTTTTTTTCCGTTAATCACAATAAAAGTTGAAGGAATGGTATATTCTCCTTCACGATCAGCAACTAAGATAACTTCTACTCCGGTTTGATTAATTGCTGTTCTGTTTAAAATTTTAACACTGCTAATCTGGGATTCTCCTAATTGGTGTAATCCGCCAAAATCCGGTAAATCCAGTGCTTTGTCAACATTAATGAGTTCTTGACCGTAAGTCAGGATAAACTGAACCACAAATCGTTCATTAACCGAAACTTCTGTTTTGCTTGCTACCGCTTCAAACGAAAGATTCTGTGCTTTCAAAGAAGCCGATACTAAAATAACCAATATAAAAACTATCCAATTCTTAAACATTACCAATCTTTTTCAGCGTTTGACCTGGTTTTTTTCGCTTTTTGATTTATGATTCTTTTAAGTGTTTCTTGTTCTTGTTGCTTAAGTGCCTCTAACATTCTTTCCTGTCGTTCACTGTCAAGTGCATTTTCCGATGACTGTCCTTTTCCATCAGAACCTTTAGTCAGCTGTTGTTCTTGTGGTTTATCGCTTTGCCCTTCTTCATTTCCATCCTGACCTCCTTTTTCTTTTCCTTGGTCTTTTTGTTCTTTTTCTTGTTCACCTTCGTTGTTTTCTCCTTCTTCTTTTCCTTGTTTTTCTTTATCGGAATTTTCATTCTCCTTATTATCTCCTTTTTTATCAGAATTTTCAGGATTTTCGTTATCCGGAGTTTCTTTTTGTTGTTCTTCTAAATATTTTCGTGCCAAAGCATAATTATACCTTGTTTCATCGTCATTTGGATTTAATTTTAAGGCTTCTTTAAAGTTTCGGGCTGCTTCTTCGTATTTATTTTGGTCTAAATATGATTTTCCAATGTTATGAAAAGCTTTGGATTTATCTGTTTTGGATGTGTTTTTATTCTGAATTATCCGGTCATAATAAGCTCGGGCTTCGTCATATTTGTGCTGATGATACAAAGCATTTCCTAAATTATAATTTCCCTTAGGCGAATTTTCATTTATAGCTAAAGCCTGCTTGTACTGTGATTCTGCTTTTAAATAATCACCTTGTAAATAGTTTTCATTTCCATTTATGATGTGTGATTTTAAATCCAGTTCTTGTGCAAAAACAATGCAGCTGAAAAGCGGCAAAATAAAAAGAAAAAATAGATTTTTTGTCATAGGCGTTTGTTAGTACAAAACTATTATATTTAGATGTTAAAAACCTTATGTTCAGTTGTTAAAGTATCTATAAATAATAAGACAAAAGCAATGACCAAAAAATACTGAAAAATATGTTTCTTTTCACTGCTGAACTGAATATCTTGAACATTTTTATCTAAATTATTCAAAAAAGTATGCAATTCTTCAATGGCATTGCCAAAATCTTCCACATAAATATATTTTCCTTTGGTGGATTTGGCTAATGATTTTAAGGTTTCTTCATCAAATCTTGAAATCACGACATCCCCTTGACGATCCGTTTTATAATCTTGAAATGAACTGTTGTGAATTGGAATAGGTGCACCGTTTTTTGTTCCAATTCCCATTGTGGCAATATGAATCTTGGATTCTTCAGCTAATTTTATGGCTTTTGAAATGCTTTTTTCATTGTCTTCTCCATCCGATAAAATAACTAATAATTTACCGGTTGTCGGTGCATTATCAAACATTTCCACTGCTTTTTGAACAACTGAAAATAAATTTGTTCCTTGTGCTGAGATTAACTCCGGCGAAGCCATTTCAATATAAGATTCAATCGCTCCGTAATCATGAGTCATCGGAGAAATCGAATACGCATCTCCGGCAAAAACAATTAATCCTACCCGATCCCCGCCTAATTGATGCAAAGATTCTTGAATGATTTTTTTTGCATTTCCCAAACGATTAGGCGCAATGTCTTCTGCATACATACTGTTGGATAAATCCAAAGCATAAATAATATCGGTTCCTTCCCGTTTAATTTGTGTTTTTTCTTCGCCCATCAAAGGATCCATCAAAGCTAAGATTGAAAATAATAAACTCAAACTTACTAAAACAACTTTTAATCCGTAATATGATTTTTTAGCAGCTGGAAATAAACGTTGAATAAGTTCTTCATCCGCAAATTTTTTCCGGGCTCTCATTCTCCAACGATACACATAAAGAGCTAATCCGATAAAAATTGGAAGAGTAAACAGCCAAATACTATTTTCTAAATGCGCCCAGTCCATTACAACATTTCTTTAAACAAAGTTTTGGATAAAATTAATTCAAAAAACAAGAAAATTAAAGCGATACTAAGGTATTTCCCAAATAGTTCAGTGTAATTATAGTATTTAATTTCATTGATTTCTGTTTTTTCCATTTGGTCAATTTCTTCATAAATCTCTTCCAATGATTCATTATCGGTTGCCCTAAAATATTTTCCACCGGTTAAATCGGCGACATTCTGCATCATGGGTTCGTCCAATTCATTGTATTTCATGGAAAAAATAATCTCTCCAGTAAATAAATTCCGTCCGGTAGGAAAAGGAGCCATTCCGGTTGAGCCAATTCCGATGGTATAAACTTTAATTCCCCGTGCAGCAGCGATTTGAGCGGCATCGGCAGGAGAAATATACAGTAAATCATTTTGATAATCAATAGATTCTACACCATCGGTCAATAAAATAATGATTTTACTATTGGCTTTACTGTCTTTTAAATGATTAACTGCGGTCGCCAAACCCACTCCTATTGCGGTTCCATCGGCTAATTCCCCGGTTTGTAAACGGTCTATTTCCTGAATCAGAATATGATGATCAGTGGTTAAAGGAACTTTTAAAACGGCTTCTCCCGAATAATCAACCAATCCAATGCGGTCAGCCGGTCGATCCATTGCAAATCGTTTAGCAACTTCTTTGAGTGCTTCCAGACGATCCGGATGTAAATCCCGTGCCAACATACTCAATGAAGTATCAACCGTCATAATAATATCAATTCCTTTTTCTGATTTGACTGAAGTCGATGTTTTTACGATTTGAGGGCGTGCCAAAGCAATGATAATGAATCCCAAAGCCAATAAACGCAACGTAAAAAGTAAAGGTTTAATCCAATTAAAGAAGTTATCTGTGTATTCAAATGGTTTTAAGGTTGAAATTCGGACAGCCGTTTGCTTTTTCCTTTTTTTGATTCGGAAAAAAATTAAAACCGGAATCAACAAAAGAAGCAATAACCACCATGGATTTTGAAATTCATAATTTCCCATCACCTGATTTTTCTGATTTTTTCATTTGGTTTTAATGAATATTCCGTTTCAGTTTCAATTGGCTTTATCTTTTCAACCAACTCACCTATCCATTTTCTATAAAATTCATGTTTTTCTTCTTCCGGAATTGCTTTTGCGTATTTGACTAAATCCGAATCGTATAAAAATTGTTTTAAATGCAGAATATCTTCTGCTTCAAGTGTTGTTTGGATTTTTAAATACTCAATCAAATCATCGGATAATAATTCTAAAGATGAAAATTCATATACTCGTCCCAAATACCGTCTGACAATATAAGAAAGTTCAGAATAAAAAAGATAATAAGCCGATTTTGCTAATAATTTTTGTTGGTCTAATGCTTTCAAAGCTCCTTTTGCTTCTTCGTAAGGCGTTTTTTGTTTTTTCAATAATCGGGCTTGACCTTTTTTCATATAAAAATAATAATAGAGCAGAAGAATTGCCAATAAAAATGCAAGAAAAGCTCCTACAATAAATGCCCAATATTGATTCCAATAATCTTTCCAGGTAAATTCCTCATTCATAATCGGTTTAATAGGAAAGCCAATGGTATTAGCTGAATCAAGCTCAACTTCATCTAATTGTATTTCAAAAGAATGAGTCAACAAAGTGTCATTATTAATAACCACCGGAAGTGAACGAATCAGAAAATCACCCGGGTCAAAACTCGTAATCTGAAGCTGATGAATTATTTTTGTATTATTCTTATCAATCAGCGTATCAATTTTTTGATCTAAAATTTCAATATGATAACTTAAAGTATCATTCAACACCGGAAATTTTATTTTTATATCCTTTTCAAAAGGAATACTGATAGACAGTTGAATAGGTTCTCCGATTTTAATATGATTCCTGTCGATTTTTGTATCAATTTGAGCAAAAACACAACTGAAACTTAAACTAAAAAATAAGTTTAATACTAAAAAAAACGGATTTATGATTCTTTTTTTCATCATCTAACCGCATGTTTTTTAAAATAATTCAACAAAGGTTTCACATAATCTTCATCAGTTCGTATGCTCAAATTTCCCGCCCGAGATTGCCGGAAACTTTGTTCAAATTTTTGATTTTTATTTGTAAAATAATCCTTGTATTGCTTACGGACAATCGGTGAAGAGGTGTTGACGTATTTTCTTTCACCCGTTTCATTATCCACCAATGCAATTAACCCGACATCAGGGAATTCCGTCTCTTTTTCATCGTAAATACGAACTCCGGTAATATCATGCTTTCCGGCTGCAATCTTCAAACTTTCCGGATATGGAGAATCGTCAATAAAGTCAGAAAAAATAAAAACATTGGCTTTTCGTTTGAAAGTATTGGTTAAAAAACGAAGAGCTTCTGCCAAATTGTTTCCTTTATTTTTAGGTTCAAAAAGTATCAATTCCCGAATAATTCTCAAAACATGTCGTTTTCCTTTTTTAGGAGGAATCAGCAATTCAATTTCATTGGAAAATAAAATCAAACCGACTTTATCGTTATATGTAACTGCGGAAAGAGCTAAAGTTGCACAAATTTCAGCTATGGTTTCGGATTTGAATTGTTTTCGTGTTCCAAATTCATTGGACTGGCTTACGTCCACCATCAAAAGCATAGTTAATTCGCGTTCTTCTTCAAATACTTTAATATAAGGTTCGTTATAATGAGCTGTCGTATTCCAGTCAATGTTCCGAATATCATCGCCATATTGGTACGGTCGAATTTCAGAAAAAATCATACCGCGTCCTTTGAATGAACTTTGGTATTCGCCCATGAAAAGATTATTTGCTTTTCTACGACTTTTCAGTTCAATCCGTCTGACTTTTTTTATGATTTCTTGAATGTCCAATTCAGCGATTTTTTAGCTTTTTAAACGAATTGAAGTTTTCAGGGAATCGGAATAACATTCAAAATAGAATCAATAATCCGGTCTGAGGTTAAATTTTCAGCTTCTGCTTCGTAACTTAATCCAATTCGATGACGCAAAACGTCTTTGCAAACCGCTCGTACATCTTCCGGAATAACATAAGCACGTTTTCTCAAGAAAGCATAAGCTCTGGAAGCCAATGCGAGATTGATAGAACCACGAGGTGATGCACCAAAAGAAATCATAGGCGATAAAGAATTTAAACGATATTCCGCAGGAAAACGAGTGGCTGAAACAATATCCAAAATATATTGCTCAATTTTTTGATCCATATAGACTTTTTTCACTATTTCCCTTGCTTTCAGTATTTCTGTTGTTTTTACTACTTTTTCAATATTTGGAAAAGTCTCGTTCATGGCATTTTTCATCACGATTCTTTCGGATTCTTTATCGGGATAAGTAATAATCGTTTTTAGCATAAAACGGTCAACTTGCGCCTCGGGAAGCGGATAAGTTCCTTCTTGTTCAACCGGATTCTGAGTTGCCAATACCAAAAACGGATTTTCCAGAAAATATGTTTCGTCGCCTATGGTAACTTGTTTTTCCTGCATGGCTTCCAAAAGAGCAGACTGGACTTTTGCCGGTGAACGGTTGATTTCATCTGCCAAAACAAAATTAGCGAAAATCGGTCCTTTCTTTATCTTAAAATCATTCTCTTTGATATTATAAATCAAAGTTCCCACCACATCGGCAGGCAACAAATCAGGTGTAAACTGAATCCGGGAAAATGAACCGTTGACAGCTTCTGAAAGTGTTTTAATAACCAAAGTTTTTGCCAATCCCGGCACACCTTCCAATAAAATATGACCATTAGCTAAAAGCCCTATCATAAGGCTTTCTACCATTTTTTCCTGACCAATTATTTTCTTATTTATTTCTTGTGAAAGATGAATAATTACCTCACTTTCTCTTTCGATTTCTTCACTGACTTGTTGAATATCCAATGCGTTCAATTCATTTTGCATCATTTCCTTGTATCTGAGTGCTAAGTTGCATAATTTATAGCTATGGTTTCGCTAATTTATTGATAGAACTTTGTTAAAGTTTGTTAACAAGGCAAAGTTAAATAAAAAGCGACTGTTTTTGTAAACTTATTTAAGCCTGACATTTCTCTTTATTTCTGTAATAATTAAATTTTTCTGAAATTTTAAGTTTTTTTTATTTTTCATATTATGAATAAAAGTTGATGATTGTCAGGGCTTTACGATTAAATTGATTCTGTTTGGTAAAAAATAATTAGAAATTATTATGATTCTTGTCAGAAAACTTTATACTTTAGTTAAAATTTTCAAAAAATTCGATGAGAAAAACATTTACATAATCTCAAAAAATTAATCACATGAGGACTTTTGCAAAATCCCGCATTCGTTATACAAAATCACAACGATTGGGGATTTTTGCGTTTATAGTACTACTAATTGGTTTTGAGTTGTTTAGTTATTTTCATTCCACAACTGATTTTGAAGAATTTCATTCTATTCCCAATGAACTTTTAGCCGTTTATTCACAATCCGACTCTTCATCACAAAATGAAAGTTTTTATTCTTTAACCGAATTATCAAATTTCAATCCCAACAGCTTATCAAAAGAAGAATGGATGGAATTGGGATTTTCAGAAAAACAAGCCGGAAGCATCTTAAAATACAAGTATTCTTTAGGTGGAAATTTTTCGTCCAAAGAAGAAATTAAAAACTGTTATGTCATCAGCGAAAAAAAGTTTTCAGAATTGGAACCCTTTATAAAAATTTCATCCATTCCGGCTATAACTTCTAACATTTCGTATTCTTATGAAGTTCCTACAGTCAAAATCCGGTATAAAAAATTCAACCCAAATACTTATTCAGAAAAGGATTGGGAAGCAATCGGATTTTCAGAAAAACAAGCTATGACTATTTTAAAATACAAAAACAGTTTAGGCGGTGAGTTTTCTACTTTAGAAGAAATTGCCAATTGTTTTGTCATTAGTTCTGAGAAATTCCAAGAAATGAAACCCTACATCATTTTACCCAAAAAAGACAATTCCTTAACTAATTCTGAAGTTTTTAAAAAACAAGAAATAACCATCCAAAAATTCAATCCGAATCAGCTAAAAAAAGAAGAATGGATGGATTTAGGTTTTTCCGAAAAACAAGCACAAGTTATTTTGAATTACAAAAATTCATTAGGTGGGACTTTTGCTCATGCCGAAAGTTTATCAAAATGTTATGTAATCAATGAGGAAAAAATGGAAGAATTACTTCCTTATTTAACTTTTGACGACTGAAATCAAGGAATATTTTTTGGAAAATAGAAGCTACAATCTTTTTTTTAGTACTTTTGGCTCATTCAAAACAAAAAAACGGAGAACATGAATTTTGAAACAGCCGAAAACCAAAAGTTTATAGCCGAGTCTGCTCGTGAATTTGCCAAACAACATATAACACCTAAAATGATGGAATGGGATGAATCTCAACATTTTCCGGTGGAAGTTTTTCACAAAGCCGGTGAATTGGGATTTATGGGAATCATCGTTCCGGAAGAATTAGGCGGAAGCGGTTTGTCGTACGATGAATATGTAACCATTGTAGATGAAATTTCACAAGTTGACCCTTCCATCGGACTATCAATCGCAGCGCACAACTCGCTGTGTACCAACCATATTTTAAGCTTTGGAAATGAGGAGCAAAAAAAGAAATGGATTCCGAAATTAGCGAGTGGCGAAGTGATTGGTGCTTGGGGCTTAACTGAACACAATACTGGTTCTGATGCGGGCGGAATGAGCACAACAGCTAAAAAAGACGGTAACGATTGGATTATAAACGGAGCAAAAAATTTTATTACACACGCCATTAGCGGTGATATTGCAGTAGTGATGACCCGAACCGGAGAAAAAGGAGCGAAAAACAATTCCACTGCTTTTGTTTTGGAAAAAGGAATGCCCGGATTTACTTCAGGAAAAAAAGAAAATAAATTAGGAATGCGCGCTTCTGAAACGGCAGAATTGATTTTTGACAATGTTCGAGTTCCGGATTCTCATCGTTTGGGCGAAGTGGGTGATGGCTTCAAACAAGCTTTGGCTATTTTAGACGGAGGTCGGATTTCAATCGCTGCTTTGAGTTTGGGAATTGCAAAAGGTGCTTACAAAGCTGCTTTAAAATATGCAAAAGAGCGTCATCAATTTGGACAACCAATTGCTAATTTTCAAGCTATTAACTTTAAATTAGCCGAAATGGCAACTGAAATTGAAGCTTCTGAATTGTTGATTCGCAAAGCTTCTTATCTAAAAAACAATCATCAACCTATGAGCACCGAAGGTGCTATGGCAAAGTACTATGCATCAGAGGCTTGTGTGAGGATTGCTAACGAAGCAGTTCAGATTTTTGGAGGCTATGGTTACACCAAAGATTTTCCGGCAGAAAAATATTATCGGGATTCTAAACTTTGTACAATTGGAGAGGGGACAACCGAAATTCAAAAATTAGTCATCGGAAGAAATATTCTTAAATAATAATACTTTTGAAATAAAAGTACTACACCAAAAGAGAAGATTACAATCTCTATCAACAGCCTCATTACGAGTGATATAACAAAACACAGGAAACTTTTATTAGAAGAAGGTAAAGAAGTTGAGATTGAATAGGCTGATAATATAAACAATATTAAAAGCCCATTTAAACTTAAAAAAGTATTTTAACTAATCGTATTAGCAAAGCGGTTCATTCTATCTCAAAAATCTGCTACTTACCCAAATCTCAACTTTAACAAATTCCATTTCCCGTATTTATTATTCCTTATTGCGTTGTCACTTAGGCAACTTAATGTTTTAATATTGCACCGTGAATCATATTTATAATCAGTCTAAATAAAAAATAGGATTCATTCTATATAAAAACAATAAAAATGAGGTTTATCTCAATCCTAATACTACTGAATTTTTTAGGTATTCAATTACAAGCGCAAGAAACAGATTCGCTTAATTTGGAATTCACCGAACACTTATTACCTGTAATAATTACCGGACAATACAGTGCACAATCCGTTGATAAATCGGTTTTTGAAGTAGAAGTACTCAGCCGTCAGGACATCGAAAAGATGGCAGGAACCACACTCGAAGATGTACTGACTCAAAATCTGAATTTAAGCATTATGCCCAATTCAAGCGAAGGTCGCTCAGGCTTAGAACAATTCGGTTTTGATTCAGAATACATCAAAATCTTAGTGGACGGTGTTCCGGTCATCGGTGATGAGGGTTTCGGAAACGCCATCGACATTTCGCAAATCAACCTTAGTGATATTCAACAAATTGAAATTATAGAAGGTTCTATGGGTGTTCAATATGGCTCCAATGCTGTAACCGGTGTTATCAATATTATTACTCAAAAAAACAGCCGATACAAATGGCAGATTACCCCCTACATTCAGGAAGAAACCATTGGCAATGAATACAATTGGCGAAACAAAGGTCGCCATATTCAATCCTTAAAAATCAGCCATAAATTTTCGGATAATTGGTACGCAGAAGCTTCTTATACACGAAATGATTTCAGGGGTTTTTACGGTGATAGAAAAGGGAAAAATTATGCCAATCCCGAGGATGCAAATGATGGTTTAAGAGGATACGAGTGGCTGCCAAAACAACAAAACACAGCCAAAGCATTACTGAATTTCAAAAAAGGAAATTTCAATGCTTTTTATAAATTTGAATATTTCGATGAAAAAACCGAAAAATACGCCAATACTGTACGGCTAAATCCCAATAATTCCACTCAAACACTAAATCCCACGGCAAATGATGCGGTTTTCAGAACCAACCGCTATTATCATCATCTTAATGCAAACGGAAAAATCGCACAAAAAATGAATTTCAATATTTCGGCTTCGCTTCAAGAACAAAAAAGAAATATAGAAAATTATACTTATGTACTAAAAACCGGTGAACACACCAATAAAAATCGTTACGATTATAACACTCGAAACGGCTTTTTCTCAAGAGGAACATTAAATAATATCATTAGTTCTGAATGGTTTAATTTTGAGGTAGGATATGAATTCAATCACGACAAAGGCTCAGCGAGCGGATTGGCAGAACAAAGCAGTAACGATAACACCAAACTGAATACCATAGACAGTTACAGTGGATTTATTTCTTCGGAAATCAAAGTAAACGAACGTCTTTCTTTTCGTCCGGGCTTCCGCTATATTGCCTCCAATCAATTTACAGATCAATATGCATTTTCTTTCAGCGGAAAATATCAATTTAACAAAGGTTACGAGTTGAGAGCAATTTTAGGAACCTCACCCAAATTGCCAAATTTTGAACAATTGTTTACGTATTTCGTCGATTCCAATCACGATGTCAGAGGAAACGAAAATCTATCGCCTGAAAAAGGAAAATCCGCTTTTCTCCACCTGAAAAAATCATTTCGATTCAATGACATCGTTAATTTCCAACCAAAATTATCACTTTGGTATTTGGATGTGGACGACAAAATTGATTTGATTATAGTGAACACTTCGCCTCTTGCCTATCAGTTTAATAATATTGATTTATACAGAACTTGGGGAATGGCATTGCGAAACAAATTTAATTATGGCAAACTAAGTGCCGGTTTAGGCATTAGTTTTTCAGGTGAATCAAAAGTATTAAAAAACGAGGAGAATTTTAATGACAATTACCTTTATTCTGTTCAGTTTAACAGTGAATTATCCTATTCAGTTCCAAAATGGGATGCTGTTTTCTCAACTTATTTCAAATACAACGGCCCTCAATATCAATATGTAGCCACAATTGACTCAAATGGTGACGAACGGGTGATGAAAGAAAAGCAAGAAGGATACGGCTGGTTAAATGCCTCCGTTAAAAAACAATTCTTCAACAACCAATTTGAAATTACTTTAGGTGTCAGAAACTTGTTGAATTTAAAAGAAATCAAAACCACAACCACTTCAAACGAAGGTCACGACGCAGGAAGCAGTTCTTTATTACTTGGTTACGGTCGCTCTTATTTCTTGAAACTTCAGTATAACCTCAATATTTAAAAGATGAAATCAAAATTTTTTAACAGACTTATAATTCCATTAATTACCGGCTTATTATTTTTCAGTTGTAGCGGAGATGATGATTTATGGGGTTCAAATGACTTTGTAGCAGCATTTAAAAATCCGTCTGAAAATATACCTTCTCAAGAATCAGAAATTGAAATTGAAATTGTTTTTTCAGAAACCCCGACTCAAGACGGATGGTTAGATATTGATTTTCATTCCATCGGTTTGAATTATGGAGAATCAGCCGATTTTATCACACAACCCGCAGCTGAAGATGGAATTATCCGAATTCCTATTCATAAAAACACTTCCGGAACTTCTTTAACTGTAAAACGGCTAACTGAAATAACACCTGACGATGAAAAATCAGTTGAATTCTCAATCCTAAATATAGAAATTCCAGGGAAATCCACCCAAATTCAAGGAAATAAAACTTCTTTAGTTTCATTTTCTGAAACTGCTGCGCTCGGAGGAACGCTATCACCTCAAGTTGGTGGTCCCAATGAACCCAATCAGATTTATTTAGAATTACGTTCAAAAAAAGAAACAAGCATACGAAGAGATAGTTGGGATCTTGGATTTTATTCCGGTGAAAACTTCCGGGTAAAACTAAATACTTCACTTTATATGTTTGCAGGAAAATTAAGTTCAACTGATATTAACCAAGTTTCAACTGCCGAAATTCAAGATTTAAAATCAAAAATGGTTTTTTTGGTAGAAGGTTCTGACCAATATGTGGACGACCCATCCGGCAATATCGACGGAACTGTGATTGATGAAATTTCAATCGACGATAATGAAAACTATGTCTATCTGCTAAAATTAGGATACGAAATCGGCACCGATACTCCTGAATCCGGCGGAGTAGCCATTGCCGGTGCGGAAAGAGGATATAAAAAAATCAGAATCTTACGACAAGGAAATGATTATATTTTACAATACGCTGATTTAAATGCAAATAACTATCAAGAAGTACTTATTTCAAAAACTGAAAACTTCAATTTCACTTTCTTCAGCTTTACTACAGAAAATGTGGTGAATGTAGAGCCGGAAAGCAATCGGTGGGATTTGAATTTTACTGTAAAAACTGAAGTGGAATCCCTTCCGGGAGCAGGATTTACCGCTTATGGTTATTCTGATTATGTAGAAACCAATCCACTTGGAAATGTAAAAGCTTATCGGGTTTATACAGATGAATTCAGCTATGATAATTTTTCTGTAAATGACATTAACGAAGAAAAACTTAACCTAAGCCAACGAACAATCGGAGCCAGTTGGCGAAAAGTTACACCACCGGATAAATATCTGTATGACACTATCTTCTACATTATCAAAGATGCAGAAGGAAATTATTATAAACTGAAATTTACCGCATTAGAAAATGAAAACGGCGTGAGAGGATATCCGCAGTTTAAATATGATTTATTAAAATAATTTTAACCATTCAATTAATATCAATTATATGAAAAAATTTAATTTACTTTTAGGGATTTTAATTGGTGCAGGAAGTGTTTCTGCACAAGAAACCACCGTGAGTTTGTCTTTAGAGCCCGGTTATTCAAAAAATGTATATTTTGATTTCGAGACCGGTCAGTCAGAAAGTTTTGATGTCGCTTCTTGGGACATTGCTTTCATGAGAACAAGTGCCTTTTTATTTGCAGAAAGAATCAACGACGGATTAGGAATCGAAGTATATGAAGCTTCTGATAATCCGGATGATTATGCAACTATCAATCCTGCAGACATAGACAATTGGATTCAATTGTACAACAGCGACACCCTATGGGAAGGCGGTGCTTTTGATTATGGCTCTGCATCTTACGGATGGGGAGAATACAATTCGGTGACTCACCATGTAACCGGAACAATTGTTTATGTTTTGAAATATGCGGATGGCAATTTCAAAAAATTCATGATTGATGATTTTTATAACGGCTATACTTTCAAATATGCCAACTGGAACACTACAAATTCAACTTGGGAAAATCCACAAACCGTAGTTCTTCCAAATTCTGAAAATCAGGGGAAATTATTTAATTTCTACAGCCTTACTCAAAACCAATCCGTAGTGGCTTCACCTGATTTAGAAAACTGGGATTTAGTTTTTCAGACTTATACAACTGATTTAGAAATTATGTACCCTGTCATTGGTGCTTTACAAAATCCAAATGTAACCGTTGCAAAAAGTACTAATACCAAAGTGAATTCAATTGACGAATCAGAGTATAAAGAAGAAATCAATACAGTTGGTTACGATTGGAAACAATTTGACGGAAGTGGATACATTGTAGATTCTGATACTTATTATTTCCTGAAATACAACAACGGTAAAGTTTTCCGTTTTCATTTCATTTCATTCGATGGTTCTTCCACCGGGAATTTTGAATTGGCTTACGAAGATGTAACCGGGCAAATGTCTGTTTTGAATTTTGATGAGAAAAATTCACTAAGCATTTATCCGAATCCGGTTAAAGGAAAAATTTTGAATTTGCTGTATGAATCCAATGAAATCCAGCCGGCAAAAGTTGAAATTTATGATATGACCGGAAAATTAGTAGCACAAGAACAATTACAATCCAACGGTTATTTTAACCATAAAATCAACTTGAATCACTTATCAAAAGGTATTTATATTTTAAAGTTCAATTCCGGAAAATATTCCGACACAAAGAAAATTGTAATTGAGTAAACTCAAAAATGATTTTCGCTGAATTTATTTGCTTATTTAGAAAAGGTTGCATTCGCTTGAATGTAACCTTTTTAATTTCAATACAATTGAAAAAATTTTCAGGAAAAAATTATTTAATTTTAAGAAGTTAACCCTTTTAGATAGTATATTAGCATTTTAGACAAAACAACATGAGATATTTTCTTTTATTTTCAATTCTTTTTGCATTTTTTTCATGCAAAGACGAAGATTCCTCATCAGATGATTACACATCAGAACAAGCGATAATTCCTCATATCTACATTAATATAGACAACAATGAAGAAGTGATAGAAAAAGGCACTTATCTTTCAGCTGATATTACCATAGATGGAAAAAATAAATACGACAGCTATTCCGGAAGAACCGAAATCAGAGGACGTGGAAACGATAGTTGGAATTATCCTAAAAAACCGTATCGAATCAAATTAGAGAGTAAAACTTCATTATTCGGACTCGCTCCTTACAAATCTTGGATTCTTCTTTCAGAATATTTAGATGGTTCCATGCTTTATAATTCTATTCCTTTTGAAACGGCAAGAATATTAGGAATTCCGTTTACCAACCATGTCATTCCCGTAGAACTTACAATTAATGGAGAGTACAGAGGTTTTTATGCCTTTATGGAGCACAAAGAAGTCGGTCCGAATCGAATAGATGTAGGAGAAGATGGCGTATTACTCGAATTAGATACTTATTTTGATGAAGATTGGCAATTCAAATCAGAAAAATTCGATTTACCTGTCATGATTGCCCATCCGGAGGATATAAATCAACAGAAATTCAATCAAATTAAAAATGATTTTGAAACTTTTGAAAGCTTAGTGGCAGACCCTTCTTTTCCAAACAACAATTATTTAGATTATTTTGATGATTTGTCTTTTGTAAATTATATGATTGTCTATGAATTAACCCAAAACACAGAAATCAACCACCCTAAAAGCACTTATATCAATAAATTAGCCGGTGGAAAATACAGAATGGGAATTATTTGGGATTTTGATTGGGCGTATGGTTATTCGTTCAATCAACAACATTATAATCTGAATACGGTAGATAAACCCATATTTGTTAATGGAAGTTATGTAGGAAAAAACTTCTTTAGTAAATTCATGGAAGATCCACATATCCGAAATCTTTTCAAAGAAAGATGGAATTGGTTTCGGTCAAATCATTTTGAAAAATTAAAAAATCATGTAAAAGATTATGCCGATTTGGTAGGTCAGGCGATTGAAGCCGATCATCAAGTTTGGGGAGCAAGAAATTCATCAGGAAATATCGAAAATGATTTACAAAACACACTGAATTGGTTAGATGCACGTGCGGCTTATCTCGATAATTATGTCAATTCATTTAACTAAATTTTCATTTTTTAATTAAATTTTTATGTGGTTTTAGGAATTCTCAAACAAATTCCGAAATCAAATGTGCAGCTGTTTTCGCTGTTTGATTATCCCTATCATATTCCGGATTATATTCCACAACATCAAACAATTTAATTTTTCCCGAACGAAGAATGGTTTGAACAATAGATTTCACCTGAAAAATATTTAATCCATTAACACAAGGTGCACTTACGCCCGGTGCAAAGGCAGCATCCAACACGTCCAAATCCAAACTTAAGTAAACCGAATCGAATTTTTGAATAAAATCCTCCAATTTCCGCAAAGCAAAATTCAAATCAATGTGAATTTCATCTGCTAAAATCACTTCAGTTCCCAATTCTTTAGCTCGTTCAAAAAGAGCTGCCGTATTAGCTGTTTTTTGAATTCCAACAACAAAATAATGAAATTCTTTTCCATGAGTTTGACAATGATATGCCATTTCAAAAAAAGGAGTTCCGGAAGTACTGTGTTCCACCGGAACACGAAGGTCAAAATGCGCATCAATATTGATGATTCCGATGTTTTCAAAATGTTGTTCCGTTCCCAGAAAATTACCAAAAGCTGTTTCGTGCCCGCCTCCCAATACAATTGGAAAAAAATTATTCCGAATCAATTCCGACACACATTCCACTTGAATTCCTCTTGCTTTTTCTAAATTTTCATCATTCAAAACAATGTTTCCAAAATCAAAAATCGACTTTTTTGACTCCAAATCATAAGGTAAATTTGCCAAAGCTTTCCGAATTAAATCCGGAGCTTTTTTTGCGCCAATTCTTCCTTTATTTCTGCGTACACCTTCATCCGAGCAAAATCCGAGCAAAGCAATATTCGGTTCTGTTTGTCGTGCTAAAGCACTGAAATTTTTAAGTTGAATTTTTTGATGCCAACGAATTCCTAAATCTCCGTCTTCATCGTCAGTTCGACCTGTCCAAATGTTTTTATTTGTAATTTCTAACATAATCATCCAAATTTAGGAATATTCCATTTAAAATAAATAGCCAATAAGCGAATAGCGATAATACTCAATCCGGAAACAATAAAGTTAAACGTTCGGTCCACACCAAAATTATTTAAAACCAAAAATAAAACAGCTCCCAGCAAACATGCTGTGGCATAGACTTCTCTACGGAATAATACCGGAGTTTCATTAATTAAAGTATCCCGAAGCACACCTCCCATAACGGCTGAAAACATTCCCATAATAGCAGCAATAACCGGATGAAAACCTAAATCTAATGTTTTTGCTGTTCCTAAAACGGTAAATAATGCAATTCCCATAGTGTCAAAAAGTGTAAGTTCTTTTCGGTATTTATGAATGGAACTGTTCAAAATCCGCATAAGTACAATTCCACCTATGATGGCATAAATAAAATTCACATCATTAATCCAAACCAAAGGATAACTTCCAAGTAATACATCCCGAAGGCTACCCCCTCCGATTGCAGTAATGAATCCGACAAAAGTTACACCAAACCAATCATTTCCTGACCGTTCATCAGCTGCCGATGCTCCCGAAATTGCAAAAACAATGGTTCCTAAGATTTCAAAAATATACTGAATCTGCATTTAGTTTGATTTTAATTGAATTTTTAAAATTCCCCACAAAGTAAAGGATAAATCGGCAGAAAACATTCAATAAACCACCGGTGCCAAAGTATTTATTTCTACTTTATTTTCCTTTATAAGGACTTGCATTATAGTACGCCATGGCTTTAGGCATAATTTGTTGAATTTGCTTGATTCGATTTCCGTTATCCGGGTGTGTACTTAAAAATTCCGGTGATTTACCTTGTCCTTTTGAAGCCGCTTCCATTCTTTGCCAAAAAGAAATAGCTTCTTGTGGATTATATCCTGCCATCGCCATCAAATAAAGTCCTGCCTGGTCGGCATCCAATTCCATTTTTCTTCCGTATTTTAACATTGTCAATCCGGCTCCTACCGGATACAACTGATTGAAAGTGTTTTTCCAATTCTCATTTGAAATTGCCACATTTCCTCCCATCATAATACCTTGTGCCAACAAACCATTACTCACTTGTTCGGCACTATGTCCTGCCAAAGCATGAGCCACTTCATGCCCCATCACAACGGCAACTCCGGCTTCTCCCTGACAAACCGGTAAAATTCCGGTATAAAAAGCAACTTTACCTCCGGGCATACACCATGCATTCAATTGGTCGCTTTTAATCAAAGTAAATTGCCATTCATATCCTTTTAAATCATTACTTTTTCCAATTTCTGCATAAAATTTCTCAGCTGCATATTTAATTCTTTGACCAACATTATGAATCATCTTAGCGTCAGCAGAGGTTTTATCTATCTGACTTTCAGAAATCACCTGATTGTATTGTGCAAAAGATTGAGGAAACAAATCAGAATTAGAAACCCAGGAAAGAGATTTGCGACCGGTTAAAGGATTGGTTGCGCAAGCAACAATAAGCAAAAAAAGAAAGCCGGAAAGCAAGAAAAAATATTTTTTCGATTTCATACCATTTAATTTTGTAAGCTATATTTATTCTAACGAATTTATCCTAATTTTCGTTTAATTTCATTCAATTTCATTAATGCTTCTACCGGAGTTAAAGTATTAATATCAATCCCTAATAATTCCTCACGAAGTGCTTCCAAAATAGGGTCATCCAATTGAAAAAAACTTAATTGCATATTTTCCTGAGTGATTTTATGGGTTTTATCCGCCATTTTTTCATTGACTTGCGAACTTTCCAAAGTTTTCAAAACTTCATTTGCTCTTTTTAATACCCATTGCGGCATTCCTGCCATTTTTGCTACATGAATTCCAAAACTGTGTTCACTTCCGCCCGGCACTAATTTTCGTAGAAATAAAATCGTGTCTTTAGCTTCTTTTACACTGACATTGTAATTTTTAATCCGCGGAAAAGTTTTTGTCATTTCGTTTAACTCATGATAATGCGTTGCAAATAAAGTTTTAGGATGAAATTTTCCTTCGTGTAAATATTCCGAAATCGCCCAAGCAATGGAAATTCCATCATAGGTACTCGTTCCCCTTCCAATTTCATCAAGAAGAATCAAACTTCTATCCGATAAATTATTGAGAATACTGGCAGTTTCATTCATTTCCACCATAAAAGTAGATTCACCCGAAGAGATATTATCCGAAGCACCTACTCGTGTAAAAATCTTATCAACAACACCAATTTCTGCACTTTTTGCCGGAACAAAACTTCCAATTTGAGCCATCAAAACAATAAGTGCCGTTTGTCGCAACAAAGCCGATTTTCCCGACATATTCGGCCCTGTAATCATTATAATTTGTTGTTCTTTCGGAACCAAAGAAACACTATTGGCAACATAAACTTCGCCCGGTTTCAGTTGTTTTTCAATCACCGGATGACGACCGTCTTCAATCAAAATATCCAATTTTTCTGTGATTTGAGGGCGTACATAATGATTCTGAACTGCCAATTCCGAAAAAGTGGACAAAACATCCAATTGAGCAATGATTCGTGCTGATTTTTGGATTTCACTCAAATATTGCCAAAGATTTTCTATTAATCCCTGGAACAAAGTCGTTTCCAAAGTAAGGATTTTTTCTTCAGCTCCTAAAATTTGATTCTCATATTCCTTTAATTCTTCTGTTATATACCGTTCTGCATTCACCAAAGTCTGTTTGCGTATCCAATCTTCCGGCACTTTATCTTTGTGCGCATTCCGAACTTCGATATAATAACCGAAAACATTATTAAATGAAATTTTTATTGATGAAATTCCTGTTTTTTCTGATTCTCGAATTCGTAACTCTTCCAAAAAATCTTTTCCTTTCAACTGTAAATTTCTGAGTCGGTCTAATTCTTCCGAAATTCCTCTTGCAATCACATTTCCTTTCACAATTTGATGAGGCGGATCATCCGATAAAGTTTGAAATAAACGATTGTAAACTTCTGTCCAATCATTTAATCCGTTCAAAAGAAATTGAATTTGTTTGTCTTTTTGAAGTTTTTGCCGGATTTCTGTCAAAACTTGTAAACTTTGCGCAACTGAAAGCAATTGTCGCGGAGTAATTTTCGCTGTTGAAATTTTGGCTGCCATTCGCTCCAAATCGCTCAATTCGCTTAATTTTTCACGTAAAAAGGAACGTTTTTCATCATTTTTCAAGAAAAACTCAACAATTTCATGACGAGCTTTTATTTTCTCTACTTCTTTCAAAACCATCACAATCCATCGACTCAACAAGCGTGCGCCCATAGCTGAACGGGTTTTATCCAAAACATCACGCAAAGTAACCGCCTGTGGATGAGGAGAATGAGTTAATTCCAAATTCCGAATGGTAAATGGATCCATCCAAACAAAACTATTTTCGTCTAATCGTTGAATTTGAGTGATATGCTGAATCTCGAAATGGTGAGTTTCATCCAAATAAGAAAAAATCGCTCCGGCTGCTATAATTCCTGAATGGAAGTTTTCAATTCCAAATCCTTTGAGCGATTTCACTTTAAAATGCTGTGTTAGTTTATCAAAAGCATAATCGTATTGAAATGCCCAATCTTCGATTTGAAAAGAACTTTTAATTTCCGAAAAATCAATTTTTTTTCGTTTTTGATAAATGACTTCACTCGGGCGAAAACTCTGAATTAATTTATGAAAATGTGCTTTATCACCCTCAGAAATCAAAAATTCACCTGTGGAAATATCGAGTAACGCAATTCCGAAAAAATCATCTTCCGGATGAACGGCCATCAAAAAATTATTGGATTTGGCAGACAAAACTTCGTCATTCAAAGCAACTCCGGGTGTGACCAATTCCGTAACTCCTCTTTTTACAATGGTTTTGGTCATTTTTGGATCTTCCAATTGATCGCAAATTGCTACCCGTAATCCGGCACGAACCAGTTTAGGCAAATAAGTGTCCAAAGCATGATGCGGAAATCCTGCCAATTCAATATGAGAAGCTGCTCCATTTGCTCTTTTGGTCAAAACAATATCCAAAATCTGAGCACAACGAATCGCATCTTCTCCAAAAGTTTCATAAAAATCACCCACGCGAAAAAGCAATAATGCATCCGGATATTTCGCCTTGATGCTGTTGTATTGCTGCATAAGTGGTGTTTCTTTTTTTGCCAATTTAATTCTGATTTAAGAGTGCTAAGTTAGTTATTTTTAAGACAAATTTTCTTTCAGCCAGCTCATCAAATCAAAATAATTTTGAGGAATAATTCCATGTCCGCTTCGGTATTCCCGGTATTGATTTTTGATTCCGAGTTTGTCTAAATAAGGTTTTCCTTTTCGCGCCCATTCTACCGGAATAACTCCATCTTCCGTTCCGTGAGAAATGAAAAAATTCAAATTGGAATAATTGGATGATGGATGAATTTCTCCAATAAAATCCGGCTCAGGATAACCACTCAAAATTGCTATATTTTTTACTTTTTCAGGAAAATTTAATGCAATGGAATAACTCAAAATAGCACCTTGACTGAATCCGCATAAAAATATATTTTCTTTATCCAAGTTTTCTTGTGCACTAATTTCATCCATAAATTTCACCAATTGATTTCTCGATTCTAAAGCTTGTGGAACATTATTGAATTTCTCCATATTCACAAAGTCAATCGCATACCAGGCATACATTCCCGGACTTAATGTATGAGTGGCTCTCACGCTGATTACATAAAATTCGTCGGGCAAATCTTCAGCAAAACTAAATAAATCTTCTTCGTTGCTTCCATAGCCATGAATCAATAAAATCATGGGATTTTGTGGTAATTTTTTTCGTGGTTTTCGTTCTAAATAATGAATTCCTGCCAATGTTTTCATTTTGAGTAAATTAAATCAGGTTTTTTGTTTTGTTAAATAATATTGATAATAAAATGCCGGAATTAAAATCAACACCAGCATAGGCTGAATCAAAAATCGGCGAATATAAAATCCGATGTTTTCACCTATTGAAAATTGAATGCTAATCATATACAAATAAAGCGGTAAAAGGATAATGAAAAATCCGACTAAAACCAAAGCAGTAAACTTTATTTTTGATTTATCTTCAAAAATTAACCCAATGATTCCCAAAGAAATAATCGAATTTAAGGCATATCGAAATCCTATATTTAAAGCTATTTTTTCGGTTTGATAATCCGGAAATTCAGCGTGTAAATAATCACCTTTAAAAAATTGTAAAAACGGGTCGTAAAACAAAGTTTCTTCAAATTTTCTGACCAAAATCAGTCCCAAAATAAGAAGAATAACCAAACTGTATTTGAGCCATTTATTCATTTGTTTTTGTTTTCAAAGCAAAAAACTTCACCCAAATAATCCATAAAACGACAATAGTTCCGTAAATAATAGCCGGAAAAAGATAATCATGTGCTATTTTCTTATATTCTTCGTGGTAAATAAAAATATAATTAAGCCAAGCAATCCGGAGTACATTCATGATTTGAATCACTGCTAATCCGGCAAGAATATAAAGTGTTGTTGGCTTCCAAGTGGTAGAAAACGCTACCACGAAAGAAATAAAAATAATCATAATGGAAACTGCATTGCATCCTTCATTAATGTACGAAGCCCATTTCCCGTCGATTCCGACCCAAACCCAAGGTTTTTTTTCGTCGTCAAGTTGCATGGATTCAAAACCGGCCGTTTCCAAAGTTGAAACGGTACAAGTTGCAATAAATTTACTGTAAGGGTCCGGTAAATTCCGACTGTGGTAATGATTTAAGTATAAATTATAAACTATGACCAAAACAAACCCAACCAGCACAAATTTCAACAAAAAAAGCAGTATTGGTTTAAATTCTTTCATGAAAATGAGAATAACAGCAAAGTTATACTATTTGATGAATAATCCTTTAAATTTGTGCTTTCTAAATCAGATTTTATGAAAGGTTTAAAATTGAGAGTAGATACGATTTTGGGTTCAGATTTGACTTCTGATGAAAAACTTCAAAAAATCTGTCAGCTTTTGCAGAATGAAGTTTCTCACTACAATTGGGTGGGCTTTTATTTTAAAAATGGTGATAAAAATGAACTGAAATTAGGCCCATATATTGGAGCTCCAACCGACCATATTATCATTCCGTACGGAAAAGGAATTTGCGGTCAGGTTGCCGTTTCTAATCAAACTTTTGTTGTTCCGGATGTTTTGGAACAAGATAATTATTTGGCGTGTAGTACAGCAACCCAAGCCGAAATTGTGGTTCCGATTTTTAAAAACGGTGAAAACATTGGTCAAATTGATATTGACAGCCACGAAATCAATCCTTTTGGGAAAGAAGACGAGGATTTATTGCATTATATTTGCCAAAAAGTGGGTGATTTTTACGAATGAAAGAACTACAATACTATTTTCCGAACTTAACTGAAATCCAATTGGAGCAATTTTCAAAATTGAAAGATTTATATGAAGATTGGAATGAAAAAATCAATGTGATTTCCCGAAAAGACACAGAGGAATTGTACATTCGGCATGTACTTCATTCTTTGGGAATCGCTAAAGTAATGATGTTTTCTTCCGGAAGTAAGGTTTTAGATGTAGGAACAGGAGGTGGTTTTCCTGGAATTCCTTTGGCTATTTTATTTCCAGAAGTTGAATTTCATTTAGTGGATTCGATTCAGAAAAAAATTTTAGTTGTTTCTGAAATAGCCAATGCTTTGAATTTGAAAAATGTAAAAGCAGAAACACAACGAGTAGAAAAATTAAAATCCAAATACGATTTTATTGTCAGCCGGGCTGTTACTCAAATGCCGAAATTTGTGAATTGGGTTCGGAATAAAATCAAAAAAGAACATAAAAATCCACTACCCAACGGAATTCTTTACTTAAAAGGCGGAGATTTAACTGATGAATTAAAAGATTTTCCAACTGCCATTGAATATCCGTTGTCGAATTATTTTTCCGAATCTTTTTTTGAAACAAAAAAAGTAGTCTATTTGGCTTTATAGACTGTTTTTAGCGGTATTGAATAACAAAAAATATAGGAATTATCGTTTTCTAAGTAAATAGAAATTCTCGTTTAAAATAAAATTTTCGGTCAAATTAATTTTATTTTCATATTTTTTTTGAAAGACTAAAATAATCCTGATGATCAATTATTTCAATTGTCAAGTTTCGGATTTATTCTAATCTCCACCAATCATTTTAGACGTAATTCCTTTTTTATTGGTGAATTCAGCTATCATTATTCCTACTATATGGAAAAAAATAAAGATAGGAAACCAATAAATTCCCCATTTATGAACGGCTTCTATAGTTTTTTTCCACTCCGGGAAAAAAGTATTTTCAAGACAAATCCCGGTTACGGCAGAAATGAGTACAAAAACATAAAAATAGACATACGTCAAGCCTTGAAATCGTTCTTTCAAAGGTTGATTGAGTTTAAAAGGATTAGGAAAACGAATGCCTTTTGTCAGCATATAAATTATTCTCATCAAAAAAGCAAACAGCATGACATAAGCAAATATTTTATGCCATTGCCACATAGGTTCACGAATTGAAGTAGCAATTTCTGTCATTATTTCTTTTGAAATCACATCAGTTTTTTCTTCAATTATTGCAATAATATGATGTTTATTCATCCAGTTCATTCGTAAAAATCCGGTACTAAATAAAATAAGCATCGCGATTGCTGTAACCCAATGCAGTACTCTGTGAACAATTGTAAATTTTTGTTTTATTTCCATAATTTTTGAAAGACTAAACTACTGTTATGTAAACTGTAAAGTTATATAATGTATATCGTATAAAATGGCGATTTGAAAAAAATGAGCATCTTATTCGATAAAAAACTTTCAAATTTCTCAAATTTTGAGCTATCATCTTTATAACAGAAAATCTTCATAATTATTGGGTGTAATAACCTCAAAATCACTTTTATAATTTTCAATAAAAGCTTTTGGAGCTTTCACTTTTGTGTTAAAATTCCATTTGAATTCATAAGCCCTAATTTTTCCGTCCGATTCTTCAATCAAATCAATTTCTTTTTGTTCTTTAGTTCGCCAAAACCAATAATTTGTCCAAATATTTTGATAATCTAATTTCTTTATTCGTTCCGATACCAAATAATTCTCCCACAATTTTCCAATATCTTGTCGTGTTTCTGCCAATGAAAAATCAGCAATCAGTGCATTTCGTACACCATTGTCATAAAAATATATTTTCTTACTGTTTTTCAATTCATTACGAAGATTTCTACTAAAAGAGCTCAATCTAAAAATGACATACGATTGTTCCAAAACCAAAATATACTTTTCCACTGTTTTAGAATCCAGTCCAATCATTTGCCCGATTTCTGAATACGAAACTTGTGAACCAACCTGAAAAGCCAAAGCTTGTAATAATTTTACGATTTTTTCGGGTTTCTTAATCTGTTCCAACATCAAAATATCTTTATAAAGAAAACTATCCGTCAGTTGTTTTAGAATTTCTTTTTCCTTTCCTAAATTCATGATGACTTCGGGATAACTGCCATAAACCAAACGATGAAAAAGCGAACGTTTTTCTTCTAAAAGCCCATGATGTTCTACCATTTCTGCAAAGGAAACAGG
>JAVFAE010000005.1:0-25022 GCA_034002605.1 Weeksellaceae bacterium
CTACATCAAAAATCAAGGTTTCATTTGGTCCGATTGGGCCGCTTCCATATTGTCCGTAAGCTAATTCTGCCGGAATGTAGAATTTATATTTTGCACCCGGTTTCATTAATTGCACACCTTCTTGCCATCCTCGGATTACACCTCCTAATGGGAAAGTAACCGGCTCGCCTTTGGATTCGTCAAATGTTTTTCCATCAATAGTTTTTCCAATGTAATTTACTGTAACCTGACTGTCAATAGTTGGAGATTCTCCTTCGCCTTCCTGAATCACTTCATACAATAAGCCACTTCCAGTAATTTGTATTTTACTGTCTTTCTTTTTGTCTTCCAAGAATTTTTGACCGGCATCTAAATTTTTCTGTTGCTCAGCCATTGCTCTGTTTCGGATGTATTCATCCATAAAAGGACGGATAGAATCGTTTGAAAATAAAGTTTCACCTCCTTTTAAATAATCAATTAATCCTTGTGCCATGATGTTCATGTCCACAACGCCTTCTAAATTTTGATTTTCAATAAAAGTAGAAAAAGACTGACCGATGTTTTGACCGGTTGCATAAGAATTTCTTTTCTTGTCGTTCATTTTCAAATAATCCAATAAACCTCTTTCCACTTCGGCATAGTCTAATTCCTTGCCTTCCTCTGCATTTTCAGAGTAGTTTTTTACCTGATCGCCTACGTTCATTCCGTAAGCATACCCCATTTTTTGGTCATTATTTTCTAATTTGTCAGTTCTTTGAACTTTTCCGGTTGAATCGCAGGCAATAAAAGCAGCTGCTAAAATTACAGTTGTAATTAATTTTTTCATTTGTGTTTAAATTTTCAGCAAGTTTACGAAATAATTTAATTTCATTCGGCAGAATTTAAATCTAATCCAAATTTCTCTTTCATTTTCAGTAAAATAGAATTTTCTTTAATCATTTCTTTGAAAATTTCTTCTTTTGATTTGATAAAATTCTCGGTTTCATCGTGATGAATTTCCACATTGAAACTCAAACTGTAATTATTGAGCTTTTTACGTAAAAATTGTACAATAGATTCTTGTTCTAATTTAAATTCATTTTCCATAGAAGCAGAATTAAATTTAATTTGGATGATGAAATTGTCTTGTAATTCTAATTTACTATTTTGTAAAGCATTGAATGTTACAATTTTATTTTCTTTTTGCAAGTTTTGAATAAATTCATTCCAAGCTTGTTCTACATCGTTTTGAGAAAAAATATCTTTAGGTAAATTTTCATTCAGTATAGTAGTTTTTTCTTCTTCTGCTTGAGGAATATAAAAAATAGTAGTCAGATTAAAGGAACGTTCAACTTTAGGATGAAGCGGCTTTTCGGCTCTTTTTGATTGTGAATTTTCATGAATGTTAGAGTTTGAAATTGGTTTTTTTTCGGACTGATTTTCTGCTTTTTTTGGAGAAGGAATTTCAGTTGGATGTTCAGAAACAGAAATTTCCTTAATTTGAGGTGGGATTATTTTAAACTTTTTTTTTTAGTTGCAGAATCGGATGCAGTCAGAGAACCGATTTGCATAAGAGCAATTTCAACTGTAAGTCGTTGATTTTTACTTGATTTGTAGTTGATGTCTGCATTGTTGCAAATTTCAATAGCATTTGTTAAAAACTCAGGCGGACAGCTTTGGGCTTGTTCTGAATATTTTTGTTTAGTTGTTTCACCGACTTCCAAAAGCTTAACAGTTTGTGGGAATTTTGCGACCAATAAATCCCGAAAATGACTTCCTAAACCATTGATGAAAATATGTCCATCAAAACCTTTGTTCAGAATTTCATTGAATTGTACTAATAAATCAGGAATTTCATTTTTCATCGCTGCATCGGTAATTCTGAAAAAATATTCATAATCCAATACATTTAAATTCTCAGCAACCTCAGTCAAAGTTAAATTACGATTGGTAAAAGTTACCATTCGGTCAAAAGTTGAAAGAGCATCACGTAAAGCACCGTCTGCCTTTTGTGCAATCAAATGCAAAGCATCCGATTCATAAGAAATCCCTTCTGTTTCGGCAATATGGGCTAAATGTTTTTGAATATCCGAAATACGGATTCGTTTGAAATCATAAATCTGACAACGGGATAAAATTGTTGGAATGATTTTATGTTTTTCAGTTGTTGCCAAAATAAAAATGGCATGAGCAGGCGGTTCTTCCAAAGTTTTCAGAAAAGCATTGAAAGCTTGTGTGGACAGCATGTGCACCTCATCAATGATATATACTTTGTACTTTCCGGTTTGAGGAGCGAAACGAACTTGGTCAATCAAATTTCGAATATCATCCACAGAATTATTGGAAGCCGCATCCAATTCAAAAATATTAAAAGCAAAGTCTTCTTCTTCGTTACTGCCGTTTTCTTCGTTGATTTTTCGGGCAAGAATACGTGCACAAGTTGTTTTCCCAACTCCTCTCGGACCGCAGAAAAGCAAAGCTTGAGCCAATTGTCCGGTTGAAATTGCTTGTTGCAAGGTTTCAGTAATAGCCGATTGCCCCACTACATCTTCAAATTGAAGTGGACGGTATTTTCGGGCTGAAACAATAAAATTTTGCATAAGTGCTACAAAGGTAATTGATTTTTTAAAAAACAAAAGTTTGAGATTTGAATTCTTTAGTAGTATGTGAATTTTAATTTTTTTCATTGAAAAAACTACTTGAACATTAAAACACAAAATCATTTGCCCATTTTACTGATTAAAGCTTATTTTTGTCCTATTATTAAAAAATCATGAGCAATACGTATAAATCTGCCGGAGTTGATAAAGAAGAAGGCTATCAAACGGTTTCAAAAATAAAAAAAGCAGTAGCCGAAACGCATAATTCTAACGTGTTGAACGGCATTGGGAGTTTTGGTGCATTTTATCAATTATCCGGATATAAAAATCCGGTTTTGGTTTCCGGAACAGATGGAGTAGGGACCAAATTGAGAATTGCTTTGGATGTGAAAAAATACGATACTATCGGGGTGGATTGTTTTGCTATGTGTGCTAATGATATCCTTTGTCATGGAGCAAAACCACTTTTCTTTTTGGATTATTTGGCTTGCGGAAAGTTGGATTCAGATGTGGCAGCAGAAATAATCAGTGGAATTGTAATGGCTTGCAAAGAAACCGGAACAGCTTTGATTGGTGGTGAAACAGCTGAAATGCCCGGAATGTACCAAATTGGCGATTATGATGTAGCCGGTTTTTGTGTAGGCGTAGTTGAAAAAGATGAAATTATTGACGGTTCAAAAATTAAAGAAGGACAGGCTGTTGTTGGTTTACCATCCAGTGGATTTCACAGTAATGGATTTTCTTTAGTTCGTAAAATTTTCCCGGATTTTAATGAAGAATTTGAAGGAAAGCCACTTTGGGAAACTTTACTCGTTCCGACTCAATTGTATCAAAATGATATATTTAATATTCGTAAAAAAGTTGAACTGACGGGAATTGCTCACATTACCGGTGGCGGTTTGATTGAAAATATTCCGAGAATTTTGCCCGATGGACTTATGGCGGTTATTGAAAAAGAAAAAATCAAAATACCTTCAATAATGAAAGAATTGATGAAAAGAGGCGGAATCGAAGAAAATGAGATGTTTGGAACGTTCAATATGGGAGTAGGAATGGTTGTAACTTGCGATTCTTCACAGGTTCAACTAATTTTAGAAACGGTTAAAGACAGCATGCTCATTGGAGAAATTCAGAGCGGAAATGATAAAATCATTTTAAAATAACACTGTATTTTAGACTAAGAGAGTGAAACACTTTTTCTCGATTTTTGTGATTGAACTGATTTTTATTTTTAAATTAGTCGCTTACAAAACCAAAAGAAAATGAAGAAATTTTTTTTAAGTATCTGTGCTACAGCTGCTATAATAGCTTGTAGTCCAAAACAATCTGATTCTGATTCAACTTCTGCATCTGGTGAGGATTTTCAATACGAAGCCGACCATTTTGCGGACATTCGAATTTTACGTTATACGGTAGATGAATTCAATCAATTGTCGCCGAATCAAAAAAAACTGGCTTATTATCTTACTCAAGCTGGTTTAAGCGGTAGAGACATTGTGTATGACCAAAATTACAAACACAATTTAGAAATTCGGAATGCCATCAGCACTATTGTTCAAAATCATCCAAAAGAAGAAAGCGAAGATTGGGAAAACTTTATGACGTATGCCAAACAAGTTTGGTTTGCCAACGGAATTCACCATCATTATTCCATGGATAAATTCACGCCTAAATTTTCACGGGATTATTTTGAAAAATTATTGAAAGAAAATAAATTAGAAATGAGTGAAGAAGCTCTTGAGGCAATTTTCAATCCGAATTTAGATGCTAAAAGAGTTAATTTAGATCCTTCCAAAGGATTGATTCCGGGAAGTGCCAATAATTTTTATGGTGCAGGAATTACCGATAAAATGGTAGAAGATTATTATAAAAATTTAATCGACCCAAATGATTCTCGCCCGGTTTCTTATGGATTGAATTCACAATTAATTCTAAATGAAAACGGAGAATTAGAAGAAATTCCATGGAAAATTGGTGGAATGTATGGCTCTGCTTTGGAAAAAGTTGTGTATTGGTTAGAAAAAGCAGTAGAAGTAGCTGAAAATGAACCTCAGAAAAAAGCATTACAATTGTTAATTAACTATTACAAAAGTGGTGATTTGAAAGATTGGGACGACTATTGTATCGCTTGGACAGAAGCTACCGAAGGCGATATTGACTACATCAACGGGTTTATTGAAGTTTATGGCGATTCAAAAGGCTATCGGGCTAATTTTGAAAGCGTAGTTCAAATGACAGATTTTGAATCAACCAAACGAATGAAAGTTTTGGCTGATAATGCACAATGGTTTGAGGATAATTCTCCGATTATGGACGAACATAAAAAGAAAAAAGTATCCGGAGTTAGTTATAAGGTGGTTAATGTAGTCGGAGAATCGGGCGATGCTTCTCCGGCAACTCCGATTGGTATTAATCTTCCTAATTCGGATTGGATTCGAGCAGAACACGGCTCAAAATCAGTGAGTTTAGGTAATATTATCAATGCTTATCAAAACGCTTCCGGTGGCTCGACTTTAGAAGAATTTGCTTTTGATGAAGAAGAAATAAAAAGAGGAAAAGAACATGCTACTTTGGGCGATAATCTGCACACGGCTTTGCATGAAGTAATCGGTCATGCGAGTGGACAGTTAAATCCCGGAGTGAAAACACCTAATATTACATTAAAAAGTTATGCGAGTACTTTAGAAGAAGCACGCGCAGATTTAGTTGGACTTTATTTTTTAATGGATGAAAAATTAATTGATTTAGGTTTGATGGAAAGTTTGGAAGTTGGAAAAGCAGAGTACGATAATTATATCCGAAATGGAATGATGCTTCAATTGAGAAGAATTGAACCGGGAAGAGATATTGAAGAATCACACATGCGAAATCGACAACTGGTTGCTGCTTGGGTGTATGAAAAAGGAAAGGGCCAAAATGTAATTGAAAAAATCGTGAAAAATGGAAAAACCTACTTCAAAATCAATGATTATGATGCACTTAGAGGATTATTTGGTGATTTGCTGAAAGAAATCCAACGTATTAAATCTGAAGGAGACTATGAAGCTGCTAAAAATTTGGTAGAAACTTATGGTGTGAAAGTTGATTCGATTTTGCACAAAGAAGTGTTGGAACGGTTTGCACCTTTGAATATAGCACCTTATAGCGGGTTCATCAATCCGGTATTAGTTCCGGTTACAGATAAAGATGGGAATATTACCGATATAAAAGTGGAATATCCAACCGATTTTGTGGAACAAATGTTATTTTATGACAGAGAATACAATTTTTTAAAACCATAAGATAAAGTATTTTATAAAAAACCATTCCGAAACCGGGATGGTTTTTTAATGAAATAATTAATCCGATTTTGAATCAAATAAAGAGGGAGTGACGTAATAAAATCCAATTGCCGTTAAAAGCATCAAAAATCCGGTACCTATCCATAAATTTTGAAAACCAAATTCTTGTGCAATTAAAGTACCCAAATAAGGAGTTATAATAAAAGAAAGTGAGAATCCAATGCCCAAAACTCCCATATATTGACCTTTATTGTTTTCACCCGAACGAAGAGCTGTAACAGTGGACATAAAAGGAAGTGCCCAGATTTCGCCCACACAAAGTAAAGTCATGGCAAAAAATAAAAGAGGTAGTGAGGTTCCGAAACTTAATAAAGTAAACGATAATCCACAGAAAATTGTTCCTAAAAATAATGTGAATTTTAATCGGAATCGCTTTTCGGCTACATCAACTAAAAACATTTCCATGAATACAATAATAATCCCACTATAACCTAAAATAAAACCAATTGTTTGTTGAGATAAACCCGCTTCAAGTTTATAAAATAAAGGTAAGGTGTTGAGTAATTGAAAAAAACAGATGGAAAACAGCATACAAAGTCCGGAGAAAAGTAAAAACTTCCCATCTTTATAAACCGATTCGGATTTGATTTTAAGTTTTCTTTTTTCATTTTCTTTATTCCGGTATTCTCTTTTTCTGAAAAAACTGATATAAGTAATCCCTGCTAATAAAGCGGCAAGAGCATTAGTGAAAAATAAAAAATTATAAGAAATTGAAGATAAAATTCCACCCAATGCCGGACCGATGGAAAATCCAAGATTGACAGCCATTCGATTAAGTGAAAAAGAACGGGTTATATTTTCTTTTTTTGCGTATTTAGTAATGGCTACCGAATTTGCCGGACGAAAGAATTCACTGACGGTACTTTGTATCAAAATAATGAAAGCTAAACCCAATTCAGTCTTAAATAAAGGAATCAGACAAAAAAGAGGAACACTTAGTAATAAACTTATGGACTGAACTTTAAATTCTCCTATTTTGTCAGTTAATATTCCTCCTAACCACGATCCGAAAACGGCTCCGATTCCAAAGCAACTCAGTACTAAACCGGCTGTTTCTAAGCCAAAACCTAAATGAGCCGTCATATAAACTCCTAAGAATGGTAAAACCATGGAACCAGCCCGATTGATTAACATTACCACTGCCAACATCCAACTTTCGGATGAAAGCCCTTGGAAAGAAGATGAATATATTTTTAAGAGTTTCATTAAATTAAAAACAGAAAAAAATCCCTTGCGGATAGGCAAGGGATTGAATAATTATAATAAATATTTTTTATTCTTGCGTATCAGATGGTGGTGTAACCGGTGTAGCTTCCGGTTGGAATTCAGGTAATTCTACCGGAACAGAATCAATGTTAGTTTTAGTAGAAAATGGGTTATTCATCAAGACATTAGCTGTAATGATTAAAACAACAATCAATCCTGCTAAGGTCCAAGTAGCATTATCTAAAAACTGATTGGTTCTTTGAACACCAAACATTTGCCCACCTCCCGAACCTCCGAAAGTAGAAGAAAGTCCTCCTCCTTTTGGGTTTTGTGATAAAACAACCAATGTAAGGATGACACATACTGCGATAATCACTATCATTAGAAATATAAACGTCTGCATTTTTGTAATTTCTGTAAATTAGTTTGCAAAGAAAATGAAATTAGGTGAATATTCAAACTACTTCTAAGATAAAATTAAGAATTTCTCTTATTTTCGATTTCATTTATCTTATTTTGAAAGAAATCTTTTTTGTCCGGATACTTTAAACTTAAAATTTTATACGCTTTAATAGCTTTGTCAAACATCTTTTGTTCGGTATAAATCTGAGCCAAAGTTTCGGTCATCAAATCAGAATATTCATTAT
This sequence comes from Weeksellaceae bacterium, assembly GCA_034002605.1. Taxonomy (GTDB): domain Bacteria; phylum Bacteroidota; class Bacteroidia; order Flavobacteriales; family Weeksellaceae; genus Moheibacter. The sequence goes on from JAVFAE010000005.1 coordinate 7,753, forward strand.
TATTTTCCGGTTTTAAAGTGCCTGCCTGAGGTTCTTCATATTTGGCAACCGGAGTTATTTTTGGTGATTTTTCTATAAATTCATCAATTAAACGGTATTTAATATCTTTTTCGGTTGGTGCTTTGGATTCGGTAATTGGATCATGTACAGTTTTAACTGATGGACTGACTAACGAAAGCCATTCAGAAAAAGTATGATTAGAATGGGAGTCAATTGGAGTTTTTTCTTCTTCTATTTTACCTTCTTTCACTTCCTGTATTGTAGATTCAGAAGTTTCCGGTTCTTTTTCCTCAATTATTGTTTCTTGAATTTCAATAGTTTTTAGGTCAGAATCAGAAATTAAAACTTCTTGGGTAATTTCTTCTTTTTGGTCTTCAATTTCCGGAGTCGTTTGTTTTTCCTTTTGTAAATAATGATACAAAGCCACCCGGCTTGGACTGTAAATACTCGCTTTTTTTAATTTTTCCGAATAATCCATAGAGTGTGATTCGTTTAAACTAAAAAGCAGTAAAGTCCGTAGAGTCGAAAAATAAGGATATTTGTCAATTTCATCTTGTAAAAGTGCAATATCCGATTCCTGAACTTCTAACGGATGGTTCAATAAATGCTGTATTCTGGAATTCATAGTATAAAATTAATGAATTTGGAAATCCGTTTCAAAAGTACATAAAAATTATAATTTCACTTCTTCCGGTAGAAAAGCTTCGGCTACTTTATTTTAAATTTCCTATATTTGACCCTATTTTAAAAACTATAAAAATGAAAATCAATCCCCTTTATTTGTTTGTATTTATCCTAAGTGCAGGATTTTTTGTTTCTTGTTCAAGTGACGATGACAGTTCACCAACTAATGGAGAAATTTATGGAAAATGGTACGCAGACGAATTAAAAATTGAAGGAGAATTTACTGAATATCAAGAAGGGGTACCTATTCATATTGAATTTTCGGCAGTTTCTGTAGAAATCAGTGATGAGAATTATGTTGTATTTAATGAAGACGGAACTTATACCAGTTCAAGTGGTGAAATTTTAATGGAAATTTCCTATAAAATGAACGGAATTCCTATGTTCAATGATACTATTCCAATGTCAGAAGATTTTTTTGATGAAGGGACTTGGGAAAAAAATGCAAATGAATTAAGCATCAATAATGACAGTCCGGAAGCTGCAACTTTTACAATTGAGGAATTGAGCAGCACAAAATTAAAATTGTTTACCAATTCACTTCAAATAGATTTAGGCGAAGAATTGCCGGAGGATGCTGATATTAAAGTATCTATGTCGTTTGTCCGGTAATCTGTCGTAGTCAAAAAATAAAAAACTACTCTTGATTTTTTAAGAGTAGTTTTTTTGTTGGAAATAGGAAAACCGTATAAAATTCTTCATAAACCAAACTTTACCTTAATTTTGTGCTAAATTTGGTTTTGCAAGATGAAAAAAGGAGTTTTATTGCTGAATTGGGGTGCAGCCGATTCTTCCGAAAAAGAAGAGGTAAAAGAGTTTTTGAAAGAAGTTTTAATGGATCCAATGGTTTTGGATTTTCCTTTTTTGACTCGAAAGTTTTTAGCTGACTTTAAAATTATACCGCAAAAGCTAAACGAAATAACAGAAGCTTATAAAAAAACAGAATGGACAGAAGGTTCTCCTCTCAGTGTGATTTCCAAACGACTTCAAAAAAAAACCCAACAGAAAACCCAACTTCCGACAGCAACCGGAATGCGTTACGGAAGCCCGTCAATTCAGCATGCATTGTATAAATTAGCAAGTGAAGAAGTTGAACAAATTTTGGTAATTCCGCTTTTTCCACAATACACAATGAGTTCTACCTGGACAGCCGTTGATAAAGTGATGGAAATTCAACAAAAAAAATTCAAAAACCTACAATTGACTTTTTTAAATTCATTTTATAAACACCCGGATTATATTCAGGCTTTAGCTGATAGAATCATGGGGAAATTACCTTCTGAATACGATAAATTAGTGTTCTCCTATCGTGGAATTCCGGAAAGACATGAGAGAAAGGCATCTGAAAAAGCAAAACAGTATAAATTCACTCAATTTGAAACCTATAAAAACCAGTGTATAACCACTACAGAATTGGTTTGCAAAGAAGTAGGAATTGATTCGGAAAAAGTTGAAATAACTTTCCATACACCTTTAGGAAAAGGAGAATGGTTGAAGCCTTCTACAATGGAAACCTTAGAAAACTATCCTAAAATAGGAATTAAAAAAGTGGTAGTCATTTCGCCTTCTCACGTATTGGACAGCACTGAAACTTTAGAAAATATTTCCACTCGGGGATTAGAAACTTTTAAATCTGCCGGAGGTGATTATTTTGGTTATATCAAAGGACTTAACGACAATGAAGAATGGGCAAAGACATTAGCAAAATGGATCAACGATTGGGCAAAAAGAGAAGAAGAAAAAACAAATGAAATTTAAACGAAATCAATGAAAAAAGTAGCAATTCTTTTACTTATAGGAAGTATTTTGTCTTGTACAGATAAAATAAAAGGTTTATCTGATTTTAAATCAGATTTTTATGAATTACAAGCGAAATCTATTCATTTAAATGATGAATTGGAAGTGCAATTCCTTCAAAATCAAGATAAAATTGATTCTGTTTCTTTGATTCTGAATGGAAAACCGATGAAAAATAAAGAAGTAATACATTCTGAAAATGCAGTTTTAGGAATTAATGAATTGGAAATTTATGTGTACTTGCAAGACAAACATATTTATGGTAAAACTCAAATCGGAATTTTAAGTCCGGAAAGAGAAACAGCTGTTGATTATCAACTCATTAATGAATACCCTCATTTTCAAGAACTTTTTACACAAGGTTTCTTTTTTCATGATAATAAAATTTACGAGAGTTCCGGTCAGTACGGAAAATCCAAATTGGTTGCTTATGCTTTGGGTTCTTCTCAATTTATAAAAGAAACAAAACAAGAACCCAATGTGTTTTCAGAAGGAGCAACTTTATTTCAAAATAAAATTTACCAATTAACATTTAGAGAACGAAAAATTTTCGTTTATGATGCTACTTCTTTGGAATTAATCAAAACTTTAGAAATGCCTTCTCAGCTTAAAGAAGGTTGGGGAATGACAAGTTCAGAGGATGAACTTATTTTATCAGACGGAACACAAAATATTTTTTTCTTTGATGAAAATCTGAACTATAAAAGACAGATTCAGGTAACCGGAAATGTTTCTATTTATAACAATATTAATGAAATGGAATACATTAACGGGAAAATTTTTGCTAATGTTTGGCAAACGCCTTATATATTGATAATTGATCCCAAAACAGGAAGGGTTGAGCATTATTATGACTTAAATTCTTTGAATGAATCCCGAGGTTCTGATGATGTACTAAACGGAATTGCACTTTATGGAAATACCATTTTAGTTACCGGAAAAAATTGGCGCAAAATTTATGAACTTACACTTCCGGAAATAGAAAAAGAATAAACTTATCGATTCCTGTCCACATCTCTTCGCAAGGGATAACCACAGGTTTTGCAATAATTGGAATTATTCAGGTGAGAAGAGTCGTGACAATGTTGGCAAATTTGTGTGTTTTTCTGAAAATTTTCAGCTTTTATATCTTTATAAGCACCTACTGCTAAAATTCCCGGAACGGCAATTACTCCATAACCTAAAACCATTACAATTGTGGCTAAAATTCGCCCCGAAGTCGTAACCGGCGTAATGTCACCATATCCAATTGTTGTCAAAGTTACCATTGCCCAATAAATTCCGGTTGGCATAGAAGTAATGCTTGATTCGGGCTCATCCACTTCAAGAATATACATAAAAGAACCCAAAACAACACCGGTTAAGATGATAAATGAAATAAAAACAACAATTTGCGTTTGTGCTCTTCTGAGTGCGATTAAAAGCGTATTTCCGCCACGTAAAAATTGCGTTAGTCTAAAAATTCGGAAAATTCGGAATAATCGTAAAATCCGGATACTGGATAAATATTTAGTTGAAGGATAAAGAATTCCCAAATAAGTTGGAAGAATACTTAATAAATCAATGATTCCGTAAAAACTGAAGAAATAACGCCAAGGTTTTCGGACTGAATAAAGCCGAAGTGCATATTCAATAGTAAATAAAATAGTAATAATCCATTCAAAAACAACCAAAGTTCTGTGGTGTTTTGCATTAATTAAAGGAACAGATTCCAGCATTACCAAAAAAACACTCAGTAAAATCGTGAAAAGCAAAGTAATATCAAACAAGCGTCCATAAAAGGTATCCGCTTCAAAAATAATTTCGAAAATATGTGCCCTTCCTTCTTTACTTCTAAACCATCTCCAAAATTTGGCTAATTTTCTCTTGGATTTACTCAACCATTTCATTGTTGTGTATTTTCTTAAACGAATGTAGTCATATTTTGGGAATTGGGTTAGAATTCTACCAAATTTGTATTTTTTGAAAAAGAAAATCAAAAAATCTTCTCAGGATTCATAATATTTTTTGGGTCAATAGCTTTTTTAATGGATTTTTGAAGTTCTAAATTGGCTTCACTGAACACAATCGGCAGATAATTTTTCTGAATCAAACCGATTCCGTGCTCGCCCGAAATTGTTCCTCCCAAATTTTTCACGATTTGAAATAATTCTTTCAGTATTTCCTGAATTTCAGGTACATTATAAGAATTTTTATACTTTGGATGATTGATTCTTATGTGTAGATTTCCATCACCTGCATGGCCATAGCAAACCACTTTATATTGATTTTCATCTGCCAAATTGTGCATGGCTTCCACTAATTTTGCAAGATTTGCTCTCGGAACAACCGTGTCTTCTTCAATTGTGTAGCCTTTCATTTTTACAATTTCTGCCACACGTCTTCGGATGAGCCAGATTCTGTCTTTTTCAGCTTGATTTTCAGCAAAAAGAATTTCACCAATAGTATATTTTGAAACCACATCCACACATTTTTGTAAATCGGAATCAATATTCTCATCTAATGAAATCAGCAAATGCGCTTGCGTAGTAGTATCAAAAATTTCTTTTGCAAAAGGAGAGTTTCCCTGTCCAAAAAGAAAACTAACGGTAGCATGAATTGCTCTTTGTTCCATAAATTCCAAAGTGGAAGGATGAATTCCGGCATGAAAAATTGCCGAAACAGCATCACAAGCCTCATATAGATTTTGGAACGGTACCAACAGAGAAATAGCATTCTGAGGTTTTGAAATCACTTTTAAAACCGCTTTGGTGATGATTCCCAAAGTTCCTTCACTTCCCACAAAAAGTTGAGTTAAATTTAAGCCGGTACTGTTTTTTAAAGTATTTGCACCTGTCCAAATGATTTCTCCATTAGGTAAAACAACTTCAAGATTCAAAACATAGTGTGAGGTTACACCATATTTTACAGCTTTTGGCCCGCCGGCATTAGTCGCTATATTTCCACCAATGAACGAGCTTTGCCAACTACTGGGGTCGGGAGGATAAAATAAATTATAGTTTGCTAATTCCTGTTGTAAATTAAAATTAATTACACCGGCTTCTACTGTTACTTGAAAATTCTTTTCATCAATTTCTATGATGGAATTTAGTTGTTCAACTGATAAAAGCACACCTCCTTTAATCGGTAAAGCACCTCCGACAAGTCCTGTTCCGGCACCGCGCGGCGTAATCGGGAGTAAATTCTCATAACAATAATTTACAATTTTGGAAACTTCTTCTGAAGAAGAAGGTTTTAGCACAATTTCAGGTGGATAATGCAGGTTTTCAGTTGCATCGTAACAGTAAGAATCAAAATCGGAAACCAATACATTTTTTTTACCGATTAATTGCTGAAAATACTGAATATCTTCAAATGTAAGAACTTTGAATTCCACAGATTTTAATTTTTTATTAGAAAAGGGAAATATCCAAATAAAATTTAACTTTGCTGTCAAATTAATAAAAAAATGAAAAAAAACTATCTATTTTCTTTTGGGATTTTAAGTATATTCTTTCTTTCTTCTTGTAGTATTTCAGTTGTAAACCGCGATAATAGATTAGAATCTCCGGCTGTTCGTACGGTTTCTACTGAACGTCATTTAAACGATATAATTCTGAATGGAAAAGTATATTCAGCACTTTGGCAACAAAATGCCGGAGAGTTTCAAGCACTTTGTTATCAAGCTTATAATTTAGCAAAGAACATTGTAACTGAAAAAGCAAAGCAAAATCATCTTCGTCCGATTGCAATTGTAACCGATATTGATGAAACTATTTTGGATAATTCACCTTATGCCGTTACTCAAGCTTTACAAGGGAAAGAATTCGACCAAAAAACCTGGTTAGAATGGACTTCAAAAGGAGAAGCGATTCCTTATCCGGGAGCCGTTGATTTTTTTAATTATGCCGCTTCAAAAAATATCACGGTTTTTTATGTTTCTAACCGAAATGAAAACGATAAACCGGGAACAATAAAAAACTTAAAACAATTGGGTTTTCCCTTTGCTGATGAGGAACATGTGATTGTTATGAAAGATACTTCTGATAAAGAAGAAAGACGAAAAGCGATTTTAAAAGAGTATGAAGTTTTTATGTATTTGGGTGATAATCTGACTGATTTTTCTGATGTTTTTTATAAAAAATCCCAAGCAGAACGAAATCAAAAAGTACATGAACTTTCTAATGAATTCGGTAAAACGTTCATCGTTCTTCCTAATTCCGGTTATGGCGACTGGGAGTCGGCTCTTCCGAATTATAATTACAAATTATCTCCTAAAGAAAAAGATAAAGCGGTTTTACAAAACGTAAAATCGTATTAGAATCGGTTATTTAGAGTGTAAACTTCAAGCAGGTTCTCGGTTTTTGCAATTCAGTTGCACATTTTTTGACTTAATTTTACTCAAAATTTCAAAAAATGTCAAAAGTTTGTTGTGCTCATGATGAAGTTGAAAACCACAATCACAAGCACGAAAATTCTTTTTCGGTACAGCCCTACATACCGGTTATTATCAGTTTTACTTTATTGCTGACAGGAATTATTTGTGATTTTACAAAATCGCCCGAATTATTTCAAAATGAATATTTTCGTTTGATTTGGTATTCACTTGCTTATATTTTAGTTGGTTTTCCGGTAATAAAATCTGCTTTTGATTTACTCAAAAAGAAAGATTTTTTCAACGAATTTTCATTGATGACTTTAGCCACTTTAGGTGCTTTTGCTTTGAAAGAATATCCAGAAGGCGTAGCGGTAATGTTGTTTTATAATTTGGGAGAACTTTTCCAGTCGGCAGCAGTTAACAAAGCTCGGAACAATATCAAAACTTTATTGGATGTTCGTCCAAAAGAAGTTACTGTTTTCCGAAATAATCAATGGAAAACTCTATCGCCTGAGGAAGTTGAAATTGGTGAGAAAATTCAGATAAAAGCCGGAGAGAAAGTAGCTTTGGATGGTGTTTTGCTTTCTGATTTTTCCCGATTTAACACTTCGGCATTGAGTGGAGAAAGCAAACCTAAAACTATTCGGCAAAATGAAAAAGTTTTAGCAGGAATGTTGAATTTGGAAAAAGTGATTGAAATTGAAGTAGATAAACGATTTGAAGACAGCTCTTTATCCAAAATTTTACATTTGGTTCAGGAAGCTGCTTCCCGAAAAGCAAAAACAGAGTTGTTCATTCGGAAATTTGCGAAAATTTATACACCGGCTGTGTTTTTCTTAGCTCTTGCATTAGTTGTTTTTCCTTATTTTATTGTTGAAAATTATCAATTCAAAGAATGGTTGTATCGTGCTTTGGTTTTTCTTGTAATTTCGTGTCCTTGTGCTTTGGTGATTTCCATTCCGTTGGGTTATTTTGGTGGAATTGGAGCAGCTTCTCGAAACGGAATTTTATTCAAAGGTTCTAATTTTTTGGATACAATGGCAAAAGTAAATTCGGTGATTTTAGACAAAACCGGAACCTTAACAAAAGGAGTTTTCGCTGTTCAGAAAGTTTATACTGTTGAAGGAAATGAAAAAGATTTTTTGGATATAGTTTCGGCGATAGAAGCTCATTCTACTCATCCGATTGCAAAAGCCATTACTTCATTTCATTTTTCTCATAAAAAAGCAGAAAATTGTATGGAGTTTTCCGGTTTGGGTTTAAAAGCCGAAATAGATGGAAGAGAAGTGCTTGCCGGAAATTCAAAATGGATGAAAAAAATGGGAGTTTCTTATGATAAATCATTTGATGAAATCGTAGAAACTATTGTTTTAGTTGGAATTAACGGAAAATTTGCCGGATATATTACCATTGCCGATGAATTAAAAGAAGACGCACAATCGGCTATTTCTGAAATGAAAAAAAATGGAGTAAAACACACTGTATTATTGAGTGGCGACAAAGATTCCATTGTTCAAAAAGTAAAAACAGAATTGAAGATTGATTTGGCTTATGGGAATTTGTTACCTGAGGAAAAAGTCGAAAAAATGCAAATTATAAAAAATAATCCGGAGGCAGTCGTTGCATTTGTAGGAGACGGAATCAATGATGCTCCGGTTTTGGCAATGAGCGATGTAGGAATTGCAATGGGCGGAATGGGAAGCGATTTGGCTATTGAAACTGCTGATGTTGTCATTCAAACCGACCAAGTTTCAAAAATAGCTACAGCAATTAAAATTGGAAAAAAAACCAAGCAAATTGTTATTCAAAATATCATTTTGGCATTTGGTGTGAAAATTATTGTATTATTCTTAGGAGCCGGCGGAATTGCAACTATGTGGGAAGCTGTTTTTGCAGATGTAGGCGTAGCTTTACTAGCGATTTTAAATGCTGTAAGAATTCAAAGAATGAAGTTTTGATAAAAAACTATTCTGTCATTAAGCTTCAACCAAATCTACCTCAATTCCTTGTTTTTTCAGCAAAGATTTTACGACAAGTGCAAATACAGCTAAATAAACAAAACATAAAACCGGAATAATATAAGAAGTATGAATTCCGATAATATCAGCTAATTTTCCTTGAATCGGCGGAATGATTCCTCCACCTAAAATCATCATAACCAAAAAAGCCGAACCTTGTGCGGTATATTTCCCTAATCCCATTAAGGCTAAAGAAAAAATAGAAGGCCACATGATGCTACAAGCCAAACCTCCCGCCAAGAAAGCGTAAATTGCAAGTGTTCCTTCTGTCATTAATCCTACCAACATTGCAATTACACCGAATACTCCAAAAATAAATAAAGTAATCGCCGGACGGTCTTTGCTAATGAAAAACATACTGATTTGAATGAAAATACAAACTACATAATAATAAAGTGGTGTCATGTCTGAACCTGCTAAAGTGTTGACAATCAGAATTACTAAAAATGCAATAAGTGGTACGACAATTAATAAAACTTTCTTTTTTATTCCTTGAATATTAAATGCTGAAATAGCTCCTGCCCAACGTCCAATCATTAAACTTCCCCAATACATGGAAATATAAGGCGCGATTTCAGAAGAATTATGCGAACCAAATTCTTTTTGTTGAAGTAAATCTCCTAAATTACTACCAATCGCTACTTCTACTCCTACGTAGAGAAAAATAGCAATCATACCCAAAATTAATTGTGGATATTGCATAGCACCCCAACCTTCTGCCTTTCTTTTTGCACTGAATCCCGCATAAGAAAGTCCTCCTAAAACTACTAATAGGGCTCCTCCTAACCATAGCATTCTTTGATTTTCAAGTGGCTTTTTTATACTCTCAATCTGATTTTCTATATTAATTTTTTGTTGAGAATCTGCAACTTTTAATTCTTGTTGTAATTGTTCAATTTTCAAAGCCGAATCGCTTTTATAACTATTAAAAACAGGAGCAAACATAGCACCCAAAAGCAAAGTCATAATAACCAAAATCCGTATGGCTTTATTGGATTTTTCTATGTTTTCACTGGAGATTCCTGCCGGAACTTTCTTGGAAAAATAAAATAATCCGGCGGCTCCAATGAACAATAAACCTACTCCGGCATATAAATACACGACTTTATTTAAGGGTAAACTTGCAATGTCGGCATCAGAAACTGAAGCTGTTGTTCCAAAAAGAGCAAAAGCAACAATCAAGGGGCCGATGGTGGTTCCGAATGAATTAATTCCTCCTCCCAAATTCACACGACTGGCTCCGGTTTTCGGGTTTCCTAATGAAATTGCAAAAGGATTGGCAGCAGTTTGTTGTAAGGAAAACCCTAAGGCTACTATGAATAATCCAAATAACATTCCTATATAAGTGTTGATTTCAACAGCAATAATCATAGAAACTGCTCCTAAAGCAGAAAAAAGCAATCCGTAAACAATACTTTTTTTGTATCCCCATTTTCCGACTAAATCTTTTCCTGAAACTGAACTGAAAATAAATAAAAACAAAGCACCCACATAATAAGCTGTATAGAAAGCAAAATCCACCAATTGGGATTGAAATTGATCCAAATTAAAATAATGCTTACAAAATGGAATAAAAATACTGTTTCCGGCGGCTATAAATCCCCAAAAAAAGAAAACAACAATCAAAGTGTAAAGTGCCGGATAGTTGGTTTTGAGCTGCTTAGATTCCATAAATAGCTGTAATATTAGGTGTTAATTAATTTGTTTTTCTAAAGTCGGCGAAAAGTTAAACATTTTAACGGAAATCTTTTCCTATTTGCTTTATTATTTAGCTTTATTCTAAATGCAATGTTAAATATCAGTACCGGCATACCCTAAATTTATCTGAGTTCAGTTATCTTTGTTGCATATAAAAAATTCAGGCAGAAAATCATTCGGATTGCTGTACCTAAATAAGCATAAAAATAGTTATTTTACAATGACACGTTTAGAAAAACTCCTTTTTTCAACCCGTACAATGGCAGTTCTATTGCTGGTTTACGGACTTTCCATGGCAGTTGCTACTTTTATTGAAAATGATTTCGATACTCCTACCGCCAAAACGTTAATCTACAATGCCAAATGGTTTGAGATTTTAATGTTATGGATGATTTTTGTGTTCATTGCCAATATTAAACGTTATAATTTATTGAAAAACCGAGAAAAATGGCCGGTTTTGGTATTTCATCTTTCTTTTGTTTTAATGTTTTTGGGAGGTGCAGTAACTCGTTATATGAGTTTTGAAGGACAAATGCCCATAAAGGAAGGGGAAACAACTAATGAAATCATCAGCGATTTAACTTATTTCAAATTGGAAATTGCAGATGAAAACAGGGCACTTCGTTACGATAAAAATCCTTATTTGATGTCGTATTTTAATTCCAAAGACACAAAATGGCCATTTAAAAGAACGTATAAGCAGGATTATTCGTTTGGTGATAAACTAATTACTTTAAAGACTTTGGATTATATTCCAATGGCAAAAGATTCTGTACAACACACTGAATCAGGTAAAAAAATGTTGGAAATTGTGAGTGTTGGACAAGCAGGACGCGAGAGTAATTTTATTTTTGAAGGAGAAATTAAAAATATCGGCGGAACCATGATAAGTTACAATAATCCGATAGAAGGCTCTGTTCAGTTGATTGATACAGAAGAAGGAATTTTTATAAAATCACCTTTTGAAGCGGAATATGTTTCTATGATGGGACAGCAAGCAGGTGTGGTAACCGATTCGGTTTTGTTGGCCGAAAACTCAGGAAATCTTGCTGTAAATCAGATGGATAAATTGCAATTACTTTCACTTTATTCCATTAATAATACACAATTTATGGTTCCTAAACCTTCTGTCCGTGGAAAAATAGTGTATTATAGTGGAGATAAAACCAGTGGTTCCGATAAAAATTTACCGGGTGTAATCATAGCTGAAATTAGCTCCGGAAATGAAAAAGATACTTTAAATATTGTAGGGGGAAGAGGTTTAACCGGATACAGTAAAAATGTAAACCTCAATGGATTGAACATTTCAGTTGGTTTTGGTTCTAAAATCATTTATTTGCCTTTTTCTATACGTTGTGATGATTTTATTATGGATCGTTATCCGGGTTCTTCCAATCCTTCTTCGTATGAAAGTGAATTAACTATAATTGATGCAGGAAAAGAAGAAGCTCACCATGTTTATATGAATAATGTGTTGGATTACAGAGGATATCGGTTTTTTCAAGCCAGTTATTTTCCGGATGAAAGTGGAACAATTTTATCAGTAAATGCAGACTGGTGGGGAACTAATATTACTTATGTCGGTTATTTTATGTTATTCATTGGAATGTTTGCCACTTTATTTTGGAAAGGAACTCGTTTTTGGAAATTAAACGATAGTTTGAAAAAAATGCACAAAAAACACCTTGTTTTATTGCCATTTTTACTCTTGTTTAACTTTGGACAGGCACAAGACAGTATTCCGCACCAACATTCGGATTCTATTCCTTCTCATAAAGAAATTCAACCTACGGCACAATTTAGCCAACCCAATGAATCCGGAATTCCATTTGAAATTTCAGTGGAGCATGCTAATAAATTCGGACATTTATTGGTTCAGGATTTCCAAGGTCGAATCAAACCGATGAATACACATACATTGGAATTAATTCGGAAAATTTATAAAAAAGACAGTTATCAAATTCCGGGAACACAGCATAAAATGACATCAGAACAATGGTTTTTGTCTATGCAAATTGATCCGGCTTCTTGGGCAGACCAACCGATTATTAAAATTAGTTCAAAAGGAGGCGAAGAATTATTAGAACAAACCAAAGCCACTGCAGACGGCTATACTTCGTATTTGAACTTAATCAATATCGAAACCGGGGCTTATATTTTGGAAGAACAATACAACGAAGCTTTCAGTAAGCGACAAGCCGACCAATCACAATACGACAAAGAAGTCATTAATGTTACCGAAAGATTCAATGTTTTTAATAATATTGTTTACGGATTTTACACCAAAATTATTCCGGTAAAAAATGATTTAGCACAATCATGGACCAGTTGGATTTATAGCACAGAAGAAAGCCCGATTGAAATAGAACCGGTTGCGTATAAGTTTATTACCACTTATTTTAATGCAATTAAGAAAAGTTTAAAAACCGATGATTGGAGCGTAGCCGATGCTGAATTGCAATCCATCAGTGATTATCAGCATGAATGGGGGAAAAATGTTATTCCGGCTGATTCTAAAATTCAGCTAGAAGTTATTTACAATAAAGCCAATGCTTTTTTATGGCTAATGATTGCCTACAGTTTATTAGGTATTTTATTGGTGGTTTTATCATTTGTTGAAGTTTTGTCTAATGAAAACCGATTCAAAAACGTCATCCATAAATTGACTCAATTTTTAATTGGAATTACTTGGATAGCTCTAATTATACAACTTATCACATTAGCGATTCGTTGGTATTTATCGGGACACGCACCTTGGAGTAACGGTTACGAAGCCATCGTTTTCATTTCGGCAGTAGGTGTTTTTTCCGGTTTACTTTTATACAAAAATCGAAATGCTTTTATTCCGGCAGCTGGAGCTTTGGTTGCAATGATTATGATGGGATTTGCTCATGGAGGTTCCATGCTCGATCCACAAATTACACCTTTAGAACCGGTTTTAAAATCATATTGGTTGATGGTTCACGTAGGAATCATCACTTCAAGTTATGGTTTCTTGGGATTATCTACCGTAATTGCGATTATTGCGTTGATTTTATTTTCACTCAAAGCAACACCCAAAACTAAACAATCCATTAAAGAAATAACGATTGTAAGCGAAATGGCAATGACCATTGGGATTTTTACTTTAACAATAGGAACTTTCTTAGGCGGAATGTGGGCAAACGAAAGTTGGGGGCGTTATTGGAGTTGGGATCCAAAGGAAACCTGGGCATTTATTTCTGTTATGTTTTATGCTATTGTTCTTCACCAACGATTAGTTCCGGGATTAAGAGGTCGATGGGCATTTAACGTAGGAGCACTTTGGGCAATCTGGTCGATTATTATGACCTATTTCGGAGTAAATTATTATTTAGCAGGATTACATTCTTACGCTGCCGGAGACCCGATTCCCATTCCGCTTTGGGTTTATGTAACGGCAATTGTAATGCTGTTATTAACCCTAATTTCTTATTTTGGAAATAGAAAATACCACGAAAAAAAGAAAAAATGAAAAATTTGACAGTATTTCTTCTGTTGTTAGTTTTCAATAGTTGTCAATCTCAAAACCAAGAAAAAATGAAAACAATTTACGAATACAAAGTGGAAGATATCAACGGAAATGAATTTGATTTCGCTGATTTAAAAGGTAAAAAAATATTAATTGTCAATACCGCCTCAAAATGTGGTTTTACACCTCAATTTGAAGGATTAGAAGCTTTGTACCAAAAATACAAAGACCAAAACTTTATTATCATCGGATTTCCTTCTAATGATTTCGGACAACAAGATCCGGGAACAAATGAGGAAATTGCTGAATTTTGCCAATTGAATTATGGTGTTAGTTTCCCTATGATGAGTAAAATAAAAGTTACGGGAAATGACAAAGCAGCAATTTATAATTTCCTGACTGAAAAAGACTTAAACGGTAAGAAAAATTCAACGGTTAAATGGAATTTCCAAAAATACATCATCAATGAAGACGGAACTTTAGAAGATTATTTTTACTCCATTACCGAACCGGATAGTAAAAAAATCACAAAATGGATAGAAAAACCATAATTGAATTCAAGAAAACAGTAGCTATTATAAATTAAAACACATTTAATCAAAATACCATCAAGATTATGAAATTAGATATTTTAGCCATAGGAGCTCATCCGGACGATGTTGAATTAGGTTGTGGTGCCACAGTTGCCAAAATGGTGACAAATGGAAAAAAAGTAGGAATTCTTGATTTAACACGAGGAGAATTGGGTACAAGAGGAACTGCCGAAACCCGAAAACAGGAAGCAGCAGATGCAGCTAAAATCTTAGGTGTAGAAATTCGGGAAAATGCAGGATTTAGAGATGGTTTTTTGGTTAATGATGAAGTACATCAAATGAAAATGATTCATTATATCCGAAAATACCAACCCGATATTGTGTTGACAAATGCATTAGAAGATCGTCACACAGATCATGGGGCAGCTTCTGATTTGACGGAAAGTGCCTGCTTTCTATCCGGATTGGTAAAAATAGAAACCGGACAAACGGCATGGCGACCTCGGTATATTTTTCACTATATACAATGGTATCCGCTTCAACCCGATTTTATTTTGGATGTAAGTGGTTATTTAGAAAAGAAAAAACAAGCTTGTTTTGCATATAAAACTCAATTTTTTGACCCACAGAGCAAAGAACCTGAAACGCCAATTTCATCCCGACTTTTTCAGGAAAGTGTCGAGAATAGAGCAAAAGATTTGGGAATGCTCATAGGTACAGAAGCAGGTGAAGGTTTTCAGGTGAAAGACTATTTGGGAATGAAAAACTTTGATGGATTGTTGTGATTTTTTTGTTTTTTGAATCAATAAAAAATGTATATTTGCAATCCAAATTCAGACGGTGGCTGTAGTTCAGTTGGTTAGAGCGTCAGATTGTGGTTCTGAAAGTCGTGGGTTCGAATCCCATCAGCCACCCAAAATGAGATTTTATCTCACAGATTTAAAAGAGGTTTCTATTACGAACCTCTTTTTTTATTTAAAAATAAATACTGAATATCAGCATGTTGTGTTTGATTTTGTGTATCGTATTTTGAGGTATTTTAAAAATCAAATAAGACAAAATTAAAAACCCGGGAAATCCATCTTCCATTTACAAAAAAATCTGTTTATCTTAGAGCCTGATTTAATTTAGAGAAATTCATTCATGCCCATTCAACTGAAAGTTTCCAATTCGCTCAACAGTCTTGCAAATGAGATTTGCGAGCAAATTAAAACTGAAAATAATGTTTTTCGCCCGGTTTATATTGTTACCCAAACCGAAGGAATGAATATTTGGTTAAAGCACCGTATTGCAGAAGAAATAGGAATTTCGGCTAATATAGAATTTGTAAAACCCAACGATATGATTCATACGATTTTTCAATTGTTGGGTGGGAATTATCGGGATTCGCTTTCTGTACATAATTTAAATTGGTTATTGTACAGTTTATTGAAAAGTCCGGATTTTACAGAAAATTTTCCTAAAATCGCAGAGTATTACAAGGATTCCGAAGGTGAAAATGACATTAAAAGAATGGCATTAGCCGAAAAAACAGCCGATCTTTTTGACCAATATCAGATTTATCGAACTGATGTAATGAAAAATTGGAATGAAAATAAATCTTTTTATACCGAAGAATGGGCACAATCAAAAGAAAGAAAATACGATTTAAAAAGCTTAAAATCAGCTGAAAATTGGCAAAAGATGCTTTGGCAAAAAACCAAAGAAGCAGCGAAAGAGAATTTCCCCAATAAGACTGAAATTGGAGATTTTATTTTAGAATCGATTAAAGAGGAAGATAAAATAGCTTGGTTATCGAGTAAATTACCTAAAATTTATTTTTTTGGATTGAGTTTAATTACCGAATATCATTTGCATATTTTTGAAAAATTAGCCCATAAAATTGAACTTCAGTTTTTGGTTCAAAATCCGGCACCGGAAGATTATTGGTTTGAAGAGAAATCAGAAAAAGTAGTAGAGTTTTTGAAATTTAAAGGCAAAATCTCATCTGATGAAATTTCTGAAGCCAATCCTTTATTGCCTGCTTGGGGAAAAATCACCAGTGAAACTTTTATGATGCTTTTTCAGAACGAAGAAACACTAAATTCTTATACTGAAATCAATGTTATAGAACCCAGAACCGATACTTTGCTTCATCATATTCAGCATACGATTTACCACAATCAAAAGGAAAATATTGAATTTTCATTGAATCAGATTAAAGATGGGAGCATTAAAGTAAATTCTTGTTACAGCCCGGTGCGCGAAGTGGAGGTTTTATACAATTATTTAGTTCATCTTGTCGATCAGAAAAAAGAAGATTTGTCGGCACGTGACATTGTGGTAATGGTGACGGATATTGACTTGTATGCTTCTTATATTAAAGCAGTTTTTGATAATTCACCTTATAAATTCAATTATACAATTGCTGATGAAAGTTATTTGGAAACCGATAATATTGCCAATGCTTTAGTGGAAATTCTTTCTTTGAATGAACAGCAAATGACTTCTGAAAAAGTAGTGAGTTTGTTGGACTTTTCTGCTGTCAGAAAGCGTTTTGGGATTTCTGAAATTGAAAAAATTCGAAGTTGGGTCAAAGCAGCCAATATTCGGTTTGGAATTGAAGAAAATTCGGAAGATGACTCTGGTTTTGTCAGTTGGAATTACGGTTTAAAAAGGATGATGTATGGTTTGTGTATAAGTGGTGGGGAGGA